>CAZKTI010000070.1:0-4512 GCA_964555725.1 uncultured Gammaproteobacteria bacterium
CATCGCCTTTACTTAATTTCTTTTCTCCAATTTCTACTTCTTTTTTGAGTGTGTTCATACAAGTCACCATTTGAGCAACTGCTGTATTAAAGCTCATGCTTTCAATATCTTCTGTTACTTTTTTAATTGTTTGATGAATGATTCGTTTTATATCTTCGTCTGTCTCCTTTTGCTCTTTTGCTTTTGATATCCACTCAACAAATTCATAAGATTTATCACAGAATCTTTTTACTCCGTAAATATCTTTACTGCTCCATGAAATTGCCTGCTCAAATGGGCCCATGAACATTTCATATAAACGTAAAACATCTGCACCAAACTCATTTATTATATCATCTGGGTTAATTACATTACCTTTAGATTTTGACATCTTCTCTCCACCTTCTGCTAAGATCATTCCGTGAGATGTTCGTTTGGTATATGGCTCTTCTGCTTTCACTACCCCTATGTCGTATAAGAAATAATTCCAGAAACGGGAATACAAAAGATGTAATGTAGTATGCTCCATTCCACCGTTGTACCAATCTACTGGCATCCATTGTTTTAGATATTTTTTACTTGCTAGCTCTTTATCGTTTGTAGGATCTGTGTAGCGTAAAAAGTACCATGATGAGCCTGCCCAGTTTGGCATAACGTCTGTTTCTCTTTTTGCAGGACCATTACATTTAGGGCAAGTTGTGTTTACCCATTCATCAATGTTTGCAAGTGGAGATTCTCCTGAATCTGTTGGTTCGTACTTTTCTATTTCTGGAAGTTCAAGTGGTAGAGCGCTTTCTGGAAGAGGTACTGCTCCTTCTTTTTCACAATAAACAATAGGGATTGGCTCACCCCAATATCTTTGTCTTGAAAATACCCAGTCACGAAGTTTGTAGTTTACTTTTGACTGACCATTCTTATTCTTTTCTAAAAATTTTGTTATTTTTTTTCTAGCTTCTTCAGACGTCATACCATTGAAGTCTCCTGAATTTACCAGTATGCCGTCTTCCGTGAAACACACTTCAAATTTCTCAACTTGCTTCTTTATTTTCGAGTCCTCTGGAACAATACTTATGGTTAAAGGAATTTCGTATTTTTTTGCCATTACAAAATCTCTTTCATCGTGTGCATCTCCAAAAACGGCCCCTGTCCCATACCCACCAATTACAAAATCTCCTACCCATACTGGGATTTTTTTATTATTTATTGGGTTAACTGCATAGACCCCTTTTAATTCTACTCCTGTTTTTTCTTGCTCAATGTTTGTTCTATCGATTTCTGTCTTTTTTGCAGATGTTTTAATATATTTTTTTACTTCTTTTATGTTTTCAATTTTTTCTTCTAAAGAATGTATCAGTTCATGTTCAGGAGCAACTACCATAAAAGCTGCGCTGTAAATTGTATCAACTCGTGTAGTAAATACTGAAAGAATATGTTCACTTTCATCAACCTTAAAAAATACTTCTGCCCCTTCACTTCTTCCAATCCAATTTCTTTGCTGTATTTTTACAGGTTCAATGTAGTCTACTGTATCTAGACCTTTTAACAATCTTTCCGCGTACTTGGTTATTGCGAGAAGCCATTGTTCTTTTTTTCGTTTTTCTGTGTCTCCTCCACAGCGCTCACATTTTCCGTTAACTACCTCTTCATTTGCAAGGCCAATTTTACATGATACACACCAATTGATTGAAATAGTATCTTTGTAGGCAAGCTCTTTTTCAAAAAGTTTTAAAAATATCCACTGCGTCCATTTATAATATGCTGGGTCTGTTGTGTTTATCTCTCGTGACCAATCAAATGACGTACCTAACAATTTTATTTGTCTTTTAAATGTTTCTGTATTTTGCTTGGTTACATTCTTTGGGTGTTGTTTTGTTTTAATAGCGTAATTTTCAGTTGGAAGTCCAAATGCATCCCATCCAATTGGATATAAAACATTGTATCCCTCTGCTCTTCTTTTTCTTGCAATAATGTCCATCGCTGTGTTTGAACGAACATGACCAACGTGAAGCCCTGCCCCTGATGGATAAGGAAATTCTATTAGTGCGTAGAACTTTTTTTTCTTTGAGTTATTGTCGGCTTGAAAAATACCAGCTTTTTCCCATTCGTTTTGCCAGTATGCGTCTTTCTTCTTAAAGTTATATGTACTTTTCATACGCTACTAACCATACGCTATTGAGCAATGGTTTTCAAATTATTTTTTCTTTAATATTTCTTTTAGAAATGTTCCCGTGTGACTACCTTTCGCGCCTGCGACATCTTTTGGAGTTCCTTCTGCTACTAGAAGTCCTCCCTTGTCTCCTCCTTCTGGGCCAAGGTCTACTATCCAGTCTGCGGATTTTATTATATCAAGATTATGCTCAATGACGAGTACGGTGTTTCCTTTGTCTACAAGTTTATTGAGTACGATTAAGAGTCTTTTGACATCTTCAAAATGAAGTCCTGTGGTTGGCTCGTCTAGTATATAAAGAGTTTTTCCAGTAGAACGTCTTGCAAGTTCCGTTGAAAGCTTCACGCGCTGCGCTTCACCACCAGATAGGGTTGTTGCGGGTTGCCCTAAGTGAATGTATCCGAGTCCAACTTCATTTAGTATTTTTAGTTTTTCTGAAATTTGAGGAACGGTATCAAAGAATGATGCTGCTTCCCATACTGTCATGTTGAGAACATCTGCTATTGTTTTTCCTTTGTAATGAATTTCTAATGCTTCTTGATTGTATCTTTTACCATGACATTCTTCGCATTCAACATACACATCTGGTAAGAATTGCATTTCTATTTTTACGTACCCATCTCCTGAACATGCCTCACATCTTCCACCTGGAACATTAAAGCTAAACCTTCCTGCTTTATAACCGCGAATTCTTGCTTCTGGTAAATTTGAAAAAAGATCTCGAATAGGAGTGAATAGTCCTGTATATGTTGCTGGGTTTGAACGAGGCGTTCTTCCAATAGGAGATTGGTCTATGACTATTACTTTATCTATATGCTCAAGACCTGTTATCTGTTTGTGCTTTCCTGGAAGATCTTTTGAGTTATAAAAATGATGTGATAATGCTTTTGCAAGTATGTCTGTCATTAGCGTAGATTTTCCTGAGCCAGACACACCTGTAATTGCTACAAATTTTCCTAATGGAATAGAAACATCTACATTTTGTAAATTGAATTCATCTGCTCCTTCGATGGTGATGATTTTCCCATTTCCTTCTCTATAAGACTTTGGGGAATCTACACTTTGTTTTCCTGAAAGATATTTTCCTGTTAAAGAGTTTTTATTTTTTAATATTTGCTGAGGTGTGCCTTCTGCAACAATTTTTCCGCCTCTTTCTCCTGCTCCAGGACCTACGTCAACAACGTAATCAGCTGTTCTTATGGTTTGCTCGTCGTGTTCTACTACAATAACTGTATTTCCAATATCTCTAAGCTGACAAAGTGTTTTTATTAACTGGTCGTTATCACGTTGGTGCAAGCCAATTGATGGCTCATCTAAAATATAAACAACTCCCACTAGAGATGATCCAATTTGTGTTGCTAGTCTTATTCTTTGTGCTTCACCACCTGATAGGGTTGCTGCGGAACGGTCCAATGTTAAATAATTAAGTCCTACGTTTGATAGAAAACTTAGTCTAGAAGAAATTTCTTTTAGAATTTGCTTTGATATTTTTTTCTCACGGGCATTTAATTTTATTTTACCGCCACTTTTTTGTAATTCGTTAAAAAATATTTTTGCTTCAGAAATTGTCTGAGATACAACTTCATATACATTCTTGCCTCCTACTGTTACTGCTAGTGCCATTGGTTTTAACCGTTTTCCTTTGCATGACGGGCATGTAGATATTCTCATGTAACGCTCAATTTCTTTTCGAATGTATTCTGAATCAGTTTCTCTGTAACGTCGCATTAAGTTTGGCACAACTCCTTCATATGTTGCGTTGAAGCTCCCTGCGAACTTTCTTCCTGCAAGTGCTAGATTATATTCTTTGTCTCCTGTACCGTGTAAAACTATGTCTATATGCTTTTTTGATAATCTTCCAACTGGTGTATTAGTTGAAAAATTATATGCTTTTGACACTTCTTCAATAACACGCTGCTGCCAGTTTTGATTACTGACTGTTTTTGACCACGGACGAATTGCTCCTTCTGCAATAGATAGGCGAGGATTTGGCATTACAAGTACTGGATCTACTTCTAATTTTGTTCCGAGTCCCGCACATTCGTCGCATGCTCCGTGAGGACTGTTAAAAGAAAAGTTTCTTGGTTCAAGGTTTTCTAAACTAATACCGCAGAGTGCACATGAAAGAAACTGTGAAAACATAACTTCTTTATCTTTTTCTTGTGGGAAGTGTACTGACATTACCCCATTTCCTAGATCGAGCGCCTGCTCTAATGAATCTGCAATTCTACTTCTATCTTTTTTATCTATTGTTGGTCTGTCTACTACAACTTCTATTGTGTGTTTTTTGTATCTATCCAAAGTAAGCTCGAGTGCTTGTTCAATTTCCATAAAATCACCATCAACTCGAACTCTGCTGAATCCAT
>CAZKTI010000071.1:0-4439 GCA_964555725.1 uncultured Gammaproteobacteria bacterium
GGCGGTAACACCGACCAGGGTATCATGTCCGGAGTTGCTCCGAGACAGGGGTATGCCAATGGCGGTTATGGCGAGCGTGTAGGAACAAGCGCCAAGGAACGAGCGGCTATTCTTAGAAAAGCTGCAGGACAAACTCCTGATACGAGTCTATCACAATTTATGATTGATTTTGGCTTGGACATTGCGTCAAGACCACCACAAGGAAGTATTTTTTCAACGGCAGCAGCAGCAGCGAAAGAACCTTACCAAGGATACAAAGCATCTAAAGCAGACCGATCAGCTTTCGACCAGAAGCTAGGACTGTCAGCAGCAACGATGGCTTTAGAACATGAGCAAGCTCAAAAACTTAAAATGCTAGGGGACAAAGCTAAAATATCTAAAATTCAACAACTCGCTAACGATTTACAAAGAAACAATCCAGATCAATATCCTAATACTCCAGAAGGAAGTCAAGATGCCTGGAACGAAGCCTTAAGATTAACCGAAACAAGTCCAGGTAAATCCAACCAAGACCGTTGGGATAATGTTTACAATAAACAAGATCCAAATATGGTTCCTCCAAATGTGGCAGAGAACAGAGCAGATTGGGTTGTTTACATAAGACCCAATATTCCACCAAACACTTATGGAGGTCCTGTTCCGACTTATCAAGAAGGCAAAGGACAAAATATTCAAGATATTGTTGACGCTAGTCAAATGGAACCTGGTAAAATTTACTGGGACGAACAAGCAGGAGAGTTGTTTGAAGTTGTAGAAAATGAAAACGGCGAAAAAGTAGCACAACAAGTACCAGACTGGCGTAAGAAATATTACAAAAGATAGGAGGATAGATGGCACAACTACCTTCGAATCAAAAAACATATAACCCAATACTAGATCAAGAATTACACAGCGGTACAAGTAATACCGTGGCTGCATTTTCCGGTATCGCATCGGGACTTATAAAAATTCCAGAAGGGTTTGTTTCACTTGGAGCAGAGCTTATCGATCTTGGTTTTGATACCAAGACCGCTGTTGAAGTGGAAGAATTTTTTGACAAAATAAATCCTTTTGAGGAAAAGGCACAAGAAAAAGCTATTGGTAAACTGACTGAAGCTCTAGTTCAAGTTGGAACTTTTGGAGCAGGAGGTTTTAAAATTGCAAGCAATCTTGCAACTAAAGTACTTAAAGCTAAAAAAGCAAATCGCCTGGTTAGTTTAAAAAATAAAAATATATCTAAAGCAGCAAACAAAGCAGACAATCTCAACAAAGCTGCAAAAACAAAAAGATTTATTGCCGGTGTTACAGGTGGAGCAGTGGGCGAAACGTTTGTTGCTGATGTTGAAGACATCGGCTCATTCGGCGACTTGTTTGAGAACGGTCCAACTGAATTAGATAGAGACGAACGAGAAGATAATCAAGACGAAGCCTCTAGAAAACTTATGAATCGTATGAAGTTTGGTAGTGAGTCTTTGTTACTAACTCCTTTTGTCTATGGCGCAGGTTATGCTCTCAAGGCTGCAGCGACAAGAGGCAGGCGACTATTCGTTAGCGACTCGAAACTTGATAAATTTTTTGACAAAGTGTTCGGCGCGTTAAGAGCCAGAGGCTATAAACCACAAAAAGTTTTCGAAGCCAAGATGAGAGAAAAAGGTAGACAGATGATGGATACCAATCGTTCTATGGAACTTGTTAAAAGAATTGATAAACAGGTTGATAAGATGTTTCCAGGAGTCAAAGGTATTATCGATAGGTCTACAGGGAAACAAAAAGAACAATTCTTTAAAGATTTAGATGATCTTATTTTTACAGGCGATCTTGCTAAAAAAGAATTAAATCGAGATGTCTATGGCAAAATTATGAAGACGATGAAAGATAAAGGTTTAACAAAAACCGAAAGTAATCAAGTTATTTTCAGCGTTCAAGGTGCTCGTAAAGAACTTACGAATCTTCTTAATATTATCGGAGAACTTCCAGGAGGAGTTTCTCCTAAAGATCTACAAGATTTAAGAGGTTTAATGGGAGATCGAGTTAAAGAATTTTTAGGAAATACTTATAAAATATTTGAAGATAAATCTGTTATTCCTTTTGCACAATATAGACCTACAGATGAAGCACGAAGAAAAGTTAAAGATATTTTTAAACGATATGCAGCAAGGAACCAGAACCCAATCAATGATCAACAAGCCTATCAAATGGTGGATGAGGTTTTAACAAGTGCACGACACACGAATGTAAAGACACAACTACCTTTCTTTAGATATACAAACTTGACACAAGGTGCAACGGACGATCAAACACTTAAATCATTTGTTCGAATACTTAATAGGGGCAGTAAAAAGAAACCGGATATGCAAGTAATCGGCTCAGGAAGTAAAGCTTTCAGAGAACTATTCGGTGAAGTTAAAGACGCTCGTTACTCGATCTACGAGGGTATGACTAAACTTTCAAATCTAGCAAGACGAAATCAATTCATCGATGACTTAGTAAACGCTGATGATGTAATGAAAGCAAAAGTGACCACACAAACTCCAACAGGGCAAAGAGGCATTTTTTTCTCAAACCGTATGGATGCTATGAGAAATCTTCCAAATAATGAAATTGTTCCTTTAGATCAATACACGGCACACCTGTTTAGGGATGGCGTTCTTGTTAATCGATTAAAAGGTATGTTCACCACAAAAGACATCGCTGAAGGAATTGCTAATGCTCAAAACGTAAGCAGTTTTTTTAGAGGCGAGCGGCAAGGAGCTTCAGCTGCTGAAAAAGGAATTACCTGGATGTATCGTAATTTACTTTTATATCCTAAAGGTCTATCACAGATCACCAAAACCGTTCTATCTCCCGTAACCCATTTTAGAAATTTCTTTAGTGCTGGCGCTTTCGCAGGAGCCAACGGTATTTTCTTTACTGATCCAAGGATTTTAAAAAATGCTTTTGCAAAAGCTTTTGGTGAAATTCAAACAAATTTACGACCCGAAAAAGCTATGGAAGCCTACCGAGAACTTTTAGAATTAGGAGTTGTTAATTCTAATGTCAGAATGGGGGACCTTAGAGCCCTTCTAAAAGATGTTAAATTTGGTGAAGGTCTTTCAACAGACAATATGCTGAGACCAATGATGTCTAAGCTAGGTAAAATTACACAAAAGTTTCAAGATTTTTATGTAGCAGAAGATGATTTCTGGAAAATAACAAACTACGCTGTAGAAATGAATCGTTTAGGTAAAGCCTATACTAAAGCAGGGATTAAAAAAACAGCGAAAGAATTAAAAGAAGAAGCAGCAGACATTGTCAGAAACACTGTGCCTAACTATGCTTATGTATCAGATTCTGTTCGAGCTCTTCGTGTATTACCTATTGGTAACTTCATATCATTTCCATCAGAAATTATGCGGACAGGAACAAACATTGTACGAAGAGGATTGAGTGAAATAAAAGATCCTAAAACAGGATCCATTAATTTTATTACTAGTACTAATCCATTGAAAGGAATTGGTATTAAAAGATTATTAGGAATGGGTGCAACGGTCGGTGGCGTACCCGCTGCAACTGTTTGGGGATTCCAAGCGTTACACGATGTTGATGACGAAGAATTAATGGCAATGAAACGATTTGTACCAGGCTGGTCTAAAAATTCTACAATTCTTCCAGTTCGAGATGATGAAACAGGGGAACTTTCTTATATCGATTTTAGTCACGGCAACGCTTACGACACACTAACACGTCCTGTACAAACGTTACTAAACAATATTCAAAACGGAATTGAAAATGAAGACATATTAATAAAAGGATTTGTTCAAGGTGTAGGACAGGCACTAGCAGAATTATCAGAGCCTTTTATTTCTGAGTCTATTTTTACTGAAGCTTTTATGGATATCGTTGGCAGAAATGGCGTTACAAGAGAAGGAAAAAGACTATACACTGAAGAAACTCCTACGGGTGACAAAATAGACATCATTACAAAACATATTGTAAAAACAATGGTCCCTTTATCTGCTCCACAGTTTGAACGATTGGGTCAGGCAGTAACAGGTGATCCAAGTGGACGAGGAGAATTCTATGAAATCGGAGATGAGGTTGCAGGCTTCGGAGGATTTAGAGTTGTTAAATTAAATCCACTAAGAAGCATGGGTTTTAAAATTTCTAATTACGAAACAGGAATTCGTAATGCCAGAAGAGAATTTACCGGTGGTGCTGAGTCTGTAATTAAAGGTGGACCTAAAACAGCCGATGACGTTATACGACAATTTATTGTAGCCAATCGAGCCATGTTTAATGTTCAAAAAAACATGCATGATGATATTAACGCTGCAAAAACACTGGGAGTTAGTCATCCAAATTTATATAAAGAATTTAATAAGCGAGGAATAGGAAGGGCACAAACTGGAATGGTTTTTGCTGGTAAGTTTGATCCTTTTTTTCCTTCCTCGGGTATCATACAACGATTCAACGCAATTTCC
>CAZKTI010000072.1:0-4439 GCA_964555725.1 uncultured Gammaproteobacteria bacterium
AGCAGAGATCTTTTCAGAAGGGCCTAGCTGTAAAAAGTTAACAACAGCCTGGCCTTTTGTGGTTCTAGTTCCTTGAGGCACTTCGTGTGCTTTTAATTCAAATACTCTTCCTTTGGTAGTAAAAAACAAAAGACTAGTATGTGTGGTAGTTGAAAAGAAATGTTCAACCGAATCTCCTTCACGGGTCGCAAGCCCAACAACGCCTTTTCCGCCTCTTCCCTGAGTCTTAAAAATATCGGGAGAAAGACGTTTTATGTATCCATCCTGGGTTATAACAATAACTGTAGGCTCATTAGGAACCAAGTCTTCTGTAGAAAATTCTCCTGCTGCTTCCTTTCGAACCTCAGTCTTCCTAGGCGTTGCAAGTTTTTCCTTCTTTTCTAAAAGCTCTGTTTTAATAATGCCGTAAATTTTCTTAGGGGATTTCAAGAGTGCTTCCAATTCCTTTATTAGCTTCTTCTTTTCTGCTAATTCATCAAGAATTCTTTTACTTTCAAGATTAGCAAGTTGTTGCAATCTCATTTCTAGAATTGCTATAGCCTGAATCTCAGACAATTTGAACTTTTTCATAAGTTCAACACGTGCAACTTCTTTATCTTTAGATTTTTTAATAAGTTTAATAACTGCATCAATGTGATCCAAAGCAATCTTTAATCCTTCTAATATGTGTGCTCTATCTTTTGCTCTATCTAAATCAAATTGTGTTCTTTTTCGTACAACGTCTTCTCGGTGTTTAATGAATTCCTCAAGAACCATTTTTAAATTAAGAACTCGCGGCTGAATTCCATCAACAAGTGCAAGCGTATTCATGTGAAATGTGTCTTGTAATTGTGTGTACTTATACAATTGATTTAATATTTTTTTAGGATACGCATCTCTTTTCATTTCAATCACAACGCGGACGCCATCTCTATCAGAAAGATCCCTAAGATCTTTAATACCCTCTATCTTTTTATTGCGAACAAGGTTTGCAATGCTTTCTACAAAAGTTGCTTTATTTACTTGGTAAGGTAGTTCACTAATAATTATTTGAAACGAGCCATTCTTCATCTCCTCAATTTCTGCGCGCCCCCGAGTAACTATTCTTCCTTTTCCTGTAGTATAAGCCTCTTTTATTTCCTTCTGATTATAAATAATGCCTCCTGTTGGAAAGTCAGGACCTTTTACAATTTCAAACAATTCACTAACAGAAGTATCTTTATTATCTATAAGGGCAACCGTTGCATCAACAAGTTCTCCTAAATTATGTGTAGGAATACTTGTTGCCATACCAACGGCAATACCAACTGAACCGTTAAGAAGAAGGTTTGGAAGCCCAGCAGGAACAACCGTAGGCTCTTTAGTTGAATTATCATAGTTTCCTGCAAACGCTACTGTATCTTTTTCAATATCTATCATCATAGCTTCTGATGCTTGACTCATCTTTGCTTCTGTATATCTCATAGCAGCTGGTCTATCACCGTCCATAGAGCCAAAATTACCCTGCCCAGTAACTAGAGGAAGCCTGTATGAAAAATCTTGCGCCATACGTACCATCGCTTCATAAATTGCAGTATCTCCATGAGGATGGTATTTACCCATAACCTCACCAACTACATTTGCTGATTTTCGAAATTTTGAATTGCTACGTAGTCCCGTATTCCACATTGCATATAAAATACGCCTATGAACTGGTTTTAAACCATCACGAACATCTGGAAGAGCACGAGTAACAATAACACTCATTGCATAATCCAAATAAGCTTCTTGTATTTCATCTGTAATATAACGCTCGGTTACTTTACCTATTGAAACATGTTCTTCAGATTTTTTTTCTTTATCGCTCATATAATCGTAAATGACATAATAACTTCATAATAAGGCTCATAATTTATTTTTTCAGGTATTGTGGTGGTTATCACAAATGACTCGCCATCACGCATTATAAATGTATAATACATCTTCTCAGCATCCTCAAAAGAGCTATACGTACGGATATACTCTTCTTTCCCATCATCTGAAAACTCTGAAACTTCTTCCCATAAATCTGGAATCGCTCCGTGCAATATTCTACTAACAGAAAATGAGCCATCATCAAACAAAAACAATGTATCAGGGGAGCTTGTTGCTATTCTCCAAGATGATGGATACGAAATGTTGTATCGTTCATCATAATTTATATACTTAGAAGTTTTTAATCGATGTGTTGGAGTTGAGGTGGGGACAGAAACAATGAGCACGTGGTCAGTTATATCAGTGCGTACGTCTTGGAACACCTCTCCCGCTTCTCCAGGATAAAAAGAAGATAATGCATCATCGATATTATAATTTGTATTACTGCCTGGCTTAGACACTCCTTCAAAATGAATTGATTCATACATTTTTTCTTGAAAAATTATAGACGAGTACCTAGGCCAAACAACAAACATGCTTACACTGACAATAATCAATATCGAAAGCAATATAACTGCTTTACTGTAATGTGCGCTTATTTTAAAATACTGATCCCTCCAGACCATATCTAGCATTATCCAAGCACGACGACTCTTCGCTCGTCTGCTGGTAAATCCTTTCTTTCTATTTTTATTTTTGACTGTACCTCTGTACCTTTTGCACCAAACTCTTTCAAAAATCCGTCTACGGTTTCCTGCTGTATTGAAAATTCTTTTGTTTTATACTGAATCGGTATAACAATACGTGGCTCAAGAGAGCTGACAAGTTTCATGGCATCTCCAGAACCCAGAATATCTTTACCGCCAACTGGAATCACCAATACATCAACTCCTTCAAGTGCATTATTAATCATTGATGTATCATGATGCGCATCTACACCACCAAGATATCCAAGAGAAACATTTGATATATCAAGACGATAAACGAGTAATGGCTCTTTTCCAGAAATGGATGATGCACTTATGAGAACATCTTTAATTTCATACTCACCTGCCGTATTTACTATAAAAGCGTCTCCCCCCACCTTCTCATCAAAGTACTCAGGGGAATCTACAGTAGCAAGAATTACATCAGCATTTGTCTTTTTAATCTTCGGAAGACCCTTTACATCTGCATGGGGGTTTATAAGAATAGTAACCTCACCGTTTTGAGTCTCATTCTTGATTTTGAGAGTGGGTCCACCTAAATAAAATAACTGCATAATAACTTAAAAAATAAGGGCAAAAAGCACCTTTAATACAATGAAAAATAGCATAAAAAAACAGTCTTGTAAACCCAAAAAATTGCTTTAAAAAACTGCTTTTAAAAAATAAAAATAATGTTTTTCTGCATTAAAAATTGCACATGCTTAGTATTACGCTTTCCACCCATTCCCCTTACCAAATGTATCACCACTCCCCTTATTTCCTGACCAACCAGACTTACTAGGATCCTCTTTTACGTCCATTTTGTCGCGTAAATTATCAAGGTGTGCTCGCCTATCATCTTTATTTGAAACGTCTCTTGAGCGTATTAATCTTGACGCTGAGCTTGGAAGCGCACTTGCTGATTTCGGACCGCTTTCTGCAACCCCATAATCTTTTATTTGTAATTTCTCTCGCCTTCGCTCATCTTTGTCAATCAATTCGCGAGCCTCTCTTCTATATTCTTCTTGCCTACGTTCAATATTTCGTCCTTTCGTTTTTTGCCATGATTCCCACGTAGCTGCTTTTTTATAAACCTGTGCAGCTTTTCCTGATTTATGCTCAATAATGCCAGCTTCTTCAAGCGCCTTAACAGCCTTTAAAAAATCACTCTTTTTAATAAGTGAATCTCTATTTTTATAAATAATGTGTGATGAAAGTCCTGCTTTTTTAAGTGCAGAAGAAACTTCACGAGTAACATATTTCTTGCGACCAAACATTTCCTTGATACCCTCTGTAAAAATTTTACCTGATATCTTTTGAGGAATGTGAGAAATTTTGATTGGAGTCTTTTTTCTAAAATTCAGACTATCATCTTTTTTCATATTTATTATTATAACAAATTTTTTTTATTATGTCAAATAAAAATGTGTCTATTATACTCTTGAAAAATAATAAGTTTATATGTATAATACTTTCTTAATAGTATGAATAGTAAAACAACACAACAAAATCACTTCGAAAAACTCCTAAAAGATGAAGAATTTAGCTCAATTCCAAAACCTGGAGATCTTATAAAAGGTAAGGTTATAGGAATAGCAAAAAATGAAATATTTATTGATATTAATGGGGTTTACTCAGGTATTATTCGTGGAAAAGAAATAATCGACGAATCAACAGAAAATAGTGAACTTAAAGTAGGAGATGAAGTAGAAACAACTGTTTTAGAGCAAGAAAATGAAAACGGCATGGTTGAATTATCCCTTCGATTTGCTGGACATCAAAAGGCATGGGACAATCTAAGCGACTTTAAAAAATCTGGTGACTCAGTAGATGTAAAAATAGTAGAAGCAAATCGTGGAGGGCTTATGATTCGACTTGGTT
>CAZKTI010000073.1:0-4371 GCA_964555725.1 uncultured Gammaproteobacteria bacterium
ACACAATGTTGCGCATTCTTGCGGGTCTACGCTACCGAGAAGACATGCTAAGGGGGCGTCTCAATATTTCCCAAAGCAGGCTTTCACCAGAGCTACGAACGAGAAGGTGGTTTGAGAGAAGGGTTTACACACACACCCAACTCTTGAAGGAGAAATGACAGTCATGTGGCCCAAGCAACATCGAACAAATCGAAAAAGACTGACCTACCTTCCTAAATCTCAAGAGACCTTCGGGTCAAGGAGAGAAACGATGAATATGAATGCAGCATTTTCCGTGATCTTCCTTCTTTTGTGCCTCGCCTGCACCGGCTCAACGGAGAACAATATCAGTCCGGAAGCAGACATGCGCGGAACGTTCATGTGCAAGCAGTTCGGCTGGATCGACGAAACTCATGGGCCCGCTTTTGCAACGGGGTTCATTGTCACTGGTCGTACCGTCCATCAAGAAGGGTTCATTACACTGGCGGTCAAGCGGATCGGAGTAGATGTCCCGTATGTAGCAACGGCACTTCCGGGAAAGATCCCGGAAGTGGGTGACAAAGTTCACCTTGGTGCCATTGTCTGTCAAGACGGGAATCAAAGACTGACGACCCCCACGGCAGGCCGTGTGCGCTATTTCGTAGCGTCGATTGAGTAGATCATCACGCACATTAAACCCCCCGGTAAGCACACCGATTCGTGCCACTGCCGGGAAGTAGACTCATTAGAGAACAATTCTCAAATGGGTCTTTTTTTACTTAATATCATTGACAAAAAAAACAAGATATGATAGTAAGAGTAGCTGGCAAGTAGCCAAGCGTAAGGGTATCTTTAAGCGTTTTATCCCAAGGACAAAACGTGGGCATGCCCACAAAGTTCCTTAAAACAAAACGTACAACCGGAGACTCGTACAAATGAGTGGAAAATACAAGCGTCAGGGAGAGGTGTCGAACGAGGGTGTCTACGAGGTCGCAAGTATCTCAGACGGACTCATTCTCAGGAAGCGGCGCAAGCTGAAGTTCACTCACGAAGAGGCATACAAGCTTCTGGATCTCGACGATTTCGATGGCGACAGGAAGCTCAAGCAAAACCATGTGGATCGCCTGGTCCGTGCCATGCTGCGAGGTACCTTCCATTCCGAGTGGGTGACACTCATCATCTGCACGCTCAACGGAACGGTCTTTCGCATGAACGGCCAGCACACCGCATGGGCACGATTGGAGATGCCGAAGACCTGGAAGTGTGATGTGGAAATGCTCGAGTACGATGCGAAGAGCGAACAGGACATGCGCATGCTCTACGCGTCCATCGACCGAGCCAGTCCGCGCACGAAGGCAAATGTCATCGAGAGCTACCTTGCAGGGAGCGAGGAGTTCAAGGACGTGAAGGCGCGAAGCCTTCGTGTGGTACCGCAGGGATTCGCCCAGTGGTTTTGGGCAACGAACAACGAGCGCAACAAGCACGACGGCGACGACATCGCTTACCTTCTCAAGACTGACTACTACGACCTCACGATCAAGGTGCTCGCGTTTCTGGATAAGCTCTCACCGGTGGAGCACAAGCACGTATTCCGTGCCCCAGTGGTGGCTGCGATGCTCGCGACGTTCAACAAGGCGCCGCAGATCGCACTAGAGTTCTGGACCCCAGTCGCCGATGGTGTCGGACTCGAAAAGCGTGGTGACCCGCGTCTCAAGCTCCGAACATGGCTCCTTCAGACCGCCGTCGGCTACGGACGCGGTGGATCGAGCGACAAGGAGAAGGTGACGCAGGAGCTCATGTTCCGCCAGTCCGTTGGCTGCTGGAACGCATTCCGTCAGGGACGCACCCTCCAGTACCTCCGCGCCAACGAGCGTGGCAAGCGAACGGCCGTGAAGTAGCGGCAACACCCCCGGACACAAAGCATGTACCCTACAAAGGGACGTGACTCTGTGTACCGGGGTTTTAATTTTTAAAAAATACTAAATGCGTGGAATTTTTTTATAAGCACCTGTAATACCATTAAAAAAGATTTTTAAAACATCAAAAAAAGACTGTATGACATCTCTAGCAATTTTTACTTTTGTTCGCTTACCATTACTCCAACGCACAGGCACCTCATTAATTGGAATTTTTAATACATTAGCAATATATAAAACTTCTGCATCAAAGCCCCATCTATTAACAGTAGTAAGGCCAAAAATATTTCTAGCTACATCCTTACGAAAACATTTAAAGCCGCAAGTAACATCAGTTACACCTAGATTTAATAATCGCGTCACAAATATCTTATAAAGTATCCCCAACCTTTTTCTTAGTATGCTTTGAGGCACTTTAATCTCAGAGTTTTTTAAATTACGACTACCAATAATAAGGGGAGTATTTTTTTCTATGAGTGGGATAACTTCATTTAATACGTCAAGTGAAGTGGCTAAATCTGCATCAAAGAAAATGATATATTCTCCATTTGCAATGTTCACACCCCTAGCTATTGCAGCACCCTTTCCTTGATTTTTATTTAATCTTTCAATACGATACGGAATATTCTGCAGTGACAATAATTTTTCAGCAATATCAGAAGTATTATCGGTACTTCCATCGTCTATTATTAATATTTCAGTTTTATAAGGCAGTCCAGAAAGTGAGTAAAGTATTTTTGGAATAGATATGACCAATGCTTCTTCCTCATTGTAACAGGGTATGATTAACGAAATTTTCATAAAAAATATTATTCTTTTTCAGGAACGATATAGATTCCTTTATCAATTGAGTCTTGCATAACTTCTAAAAAAAACATACTAAGCGGTTGAGGAAATAAAGCTCCTCTATTTTCATACATACCATAGCGAAGATCTGCCTGGTGCGATTTAATATAATCATCAAAGTGAGTATAAATAGAGTAATTATAATATGCAGAAAAACATAATATAAACACAAAAAGAACGGACAATGTGTTTTTAAATCTTTTTAATAAAAAACCATACTTATAAACTAATTCAACAAAAGCAATATAGATTAGAATAAAAAATAGTATCGACCACAATGAGTATCTAGGGGAAAGCGCCTGTCCAGCGCCAAACCCCGATCTAGCAACAGTAAGAATTGCAGAGTTTAAAAACAGAAATAGTAGCATCGAATAGACCGCAGGGTTTTTTAAATAATATTTTTTGTAGGTTAAAAATATAAAAAATAAAATAGTAAGCAGACCAATAAAAATCATGAAATTCATATTAAAAGAAATACTTTGGGCAATAGTATATAAAAAGTAAACAATAGAGTTTATAGGGTCATTAAATATTTCAAATAAGCTAGGATGACCAGGAGGTTTTATGTAGGGTATAAAATAAAGTGCAATACTTGCAGTTGCAGTTATAAGCCATTTAATAGAATCTTTTTTTCGTTTGAAAAACAATAGACCGAAAAGACCAACAAAAAATATGAACATCCCATTGCCATTAGTAAATGTAGCAAAAATAGCAAATAGGATTGCAAGAGAAAGTTTTTGTTTTTCAGAAAATAAATAATAAAGAGAAAGTAATACAAACAAGGTAACCCAAAAAAATTGTATTGAGGCGATACCCCAAAAAGTAAGTTCGCTAAACCTAAATTGAAATAATAAAAAAATGACAGGTAAAAATAAGATTAGTTTATAGTTTTTTACTGAAAACATTTTATAAAGTACAGCACCAATACCTACAAGACCAATATTTCCAACAAACATATAATGCCTAAAGTCTATATAATGGAATACATCAAAAAATAATAGGTATATTAATTTATTAAAAATGGTTCTGTGCTCATTTGATTGCATAATAAATAAAAAAATATTTCTCTTAAAATCAGCGCTATCAGAAAAAAAATCATTTAAAAAAATAAAAACTTCAATATCATCATTGAAAGGAATATTTTCCCAGTATTTAAACAATGTATAGAAGTAAAAACCAACAACAACCAAGATTACAAAAAATGCAAAAGCATTAAGAGCTTTTTTCATTACTCAATTATACTCCAAAGTTCGAGTCCCGTCAGCCCTCAAGTTTTTTTCAACAAAAAAACCACCAAGGTTGGCGGAATAAAATCAGTCTAAAATGGCGGGGACTACGCAACGACTTTAGAACTCTTGAGTGGGATGAGACTGATAATATGTGCTTATCCTTTGTGGTATAATATGTTTATGGGAAGCAAAGTATTTATAATCGCTACAGCATTCTTATCAGTCATTATTATTGGGATAGTAGCAATAGTTTTTTGGTCAGATGGAGCTGGCAAGGGTCTTTTAATAATAATTCCCTTTATTATAATTTATCTACTATTTGAGAAAAAGAAAGAGAAGTTATTGGCATGCCTGTAAATGGTGAATACGGAATACCAGCACTAGCAAACAATAAAATCAAGTAATCAAATATTTCTCTAACT
>CAZKTI010000074.1:0-4345 GCA_964555725.1 uncultured Gammaproteobacteria bacterium
CATTTAATGTTCCTATAACTGCACCAACCTGTCCTTCATAGCGAGTTCCTTTATTTATCTCTGATAGCCTTGCCTCTTCACTCACAACAAGAGCCTGGTTTCTTATAAAATCTGCTTTTGCAGTATCTAGCGCTGCGTCTGCTCTTGATATATCAACGTCAATGTCACGTGTGTCAAGTATAATAAGTAAATCATCTTTTTTTACACTGTCGCCTGCTTCTATTTCAATACTTGTTACCTTACCTGGCCGTTCAAATGTTAACTCAACGCTATTTTGTGCTTTTACCCTACCTGTAGCTTCAACTGTTTGAAGTAGGTGATCGTGCTTTGCTTCTATAAATTCAACATCTTGTGTATTGTTTTTTATCGCAAAAAAATATATTGACGACCCTCCGCCAATAATTATTATAGCTATAAAAACCCACCAAAAATATTTTTTCATCTTATTACTATACCACAAATTGTTACTTTTCTCTAATACAAGTTTTTAATGATTATCAAATTAATTTTTTATTCAATAATTGCTTTTATTCGTCTAACCCCAGCAGAAACAGCTTCCTCTTTTTTAATTTTGAATTGTCCTAATTCTCCAGTTTTTTTCACGTGAGGACCTCCGCATATCTCCCGAGAAAAGACATTGCCTGATTTACTATCCATTGCTGTGTAAAGTGATATTTTATTTCCTATGCGTGCATATTCATCTTCAAATAAGCCAATTGCACCCTTTTGTTTTGCTTCTTCTGTTGTCATTTCTTCTTTTACCATATCATAATTACTCTTAATTGCATCATTTACTATGGACTCAACCTTTTCTTTTTCTTTATCTGACATTTTAGCTGTATGTGAGAAATCAAAGCGTAGTCTTTCTTGTGTTATATTACTTCCTTTTTGAAAAACATGATCTCCTAGCACTTTTCTAAGGGCTGCATGGAGCAGGTGTGTAGCGGTGTGTAACTGAGTTGTCTCGTAACTAGTGTCTTGAAGACCTCCTTTAAATTTCTTTTCTCCCCCTGCTTTTGATAGTTGTTGATGACCTTTCATTTCTTTTTCAAAAGCTTTCATATCAACGCTGCCACCTTCTTCTTTTGCGAGTTCTTCTGTTATTTCTATAGGGAAACCATATGTTGTGTATAAAATATAAGCATCCGTTCCTGAAATAGTCTTTCCTTTTTTTATAAGTTTATCAAAATACTTTTGACCTTGAGATAATGTTTTTAAGAATTTCTTCTCCTCTTCTGCAATTGCAGTTAGAATAACACCTTTTCTTTCATTAATATTTGTATAATGTTTTTGGTAAGTACTAATAAATGATTCCGCAATATATGCAGTAACGCTTTCTTTTGTTCCTAGATTTTTGCCAAATCTTGTTGCGCGTCTCACTAATCTTCTCGTTACATAGCCCTGGTCTTTGTTTGAAGGTATTGCACCGTCTGCTATTAAAAATGTAGCAGCGCGAATGTGATCTAAGATTACCCTAAACGCTTCTTTTTCAGAATCGATTAATTCATCATATTTCTTTTTTGTAAATTCCTCTAACTTTTTTAGTGGTTCAGCAAATACATCTATTTTGAAAATATCTGGACTATCTATTATTGCTGCTGCCAATCTCTCTAATCCACCACCGAAATCCACATTTTGCTTAGGCAGTTTTTCAAATACACCATCTTTTTTTATGTATTCCATAAATACACTGTTTCCTATTTCTACAAACCTACCACAGTCGCAATTTACATGACACGGCGAGTCTTTCCATTCTGAGCTTTCGTGTATACCTAATTCTTTACCAAAATCCCAAAACATCTCTGTATCAGGACCTCCCGGTTCACCTTCTGCCATTTTACTAGGTACTCCTGCACGAGACCACCAATTTTTAGTTTCATCGTAATAAAATATTCTTCCATCTTGCATTCCTTTTGTGTCTGAGTCCTCAACTGCAATGGCATCTACTTCTTTTTCTTTAAACGAATTTTGCCAAAGTGCTACAGATTCTTCATCTCTAGGAATACTTAATGACTCATTTCCACTAAACACAGTTACATATATTCTTGCTGGATCTAATTCAAGTTTTTCTGTTAAAAAAGAAAATACCCAGGGTATTTGTTCTTTTTTAAAATAATCTCCAAGTGACCAATTACCAAGCATTTCAAAAAAAGTTGTATGGCGATTATCTCCTACTTCTTCAATATCACCTGCCCTAATACATTTTTGTGAGTTAACTAAGCGTTTCCCTTCTGGATGTTTTTCTCCAAGGAAGTATGGTACAAGTGGTTGCATGCCGGAACTTGTGAATAGTGTGGTTGGGTCGTTTTCGGGAAGCAACGATGCTGACGGAATAATTTTGTGCTTTTGCTCTTTAAAATGCTCAAAATATTTTTCTCGTATCTTATTTATTTCCATGTTTTTTCAGTATTTCATTAATTCTTGAGAATTGTCTATCTACCTTATCAATAATTCCACCACCAATCAATACATCCCCTTTATAGAGAACGGCGGACTGACCTAGTGATACTGCAAACTGAGGTTTTCTAAATTCTATTACGTATTTACTGTTCAACTTTTTTAGAATTCCTTTTTGATCGTCCTGCCTGTATCTTATTTTTACTCCTACTTCTTTTCCAACAATGTTCTTGTCATGAAGAAGAACATCTTTTAAGTAAATTTTCGTTGAATAATTTAAAACATTCTCTCTTGGTGTTGCAATGATAGTATTTGTATTAACGTCCCTAAAAGAGACATAGTGAGGCTCTTTTTGTCCTCCTATGTACAACCCTTCTCTCTGTCCCTCAGTATAATATGCAATTCCTTTATGTTCTCCTATATCTTTACCATCTTCATTTACTATTTTTCCTTTATTCGTAGTAACGTGACCTTTTAAAAAATCTTTTATTTGAATATCACCTACAAAACATAAACCTTGGCTATCTTTTTTTTCAGCAGTATTTAATCCTGCTTTCTTTGCAATCATCCTTACATCTTTTTTTTCATGTTCTCCTATAGGAAATAATGTTTTTTCTATCTGCTCTTTTTCTAAAGACCATAAAAAATATGATTGGTCTTTATTTTCGTCAATACCTTTTTTCAATAAACCATCATCACCCTTTCTTACGTAGTGGCCTGTTGCTATAAAGTCTGCTCCTTCTTTTTTTGCCTTTTTTAAAAAATATCCAAACTTTACTATTTTATTACATAGTATGTCTGGATTAGGTGTTTTTCCTTTTTTGTATTCACTATAAAAATTTTTTAGTATGTATTTTTTATACTCCTCGGTAAAATCCCATACTTCGAAAGGAATATCTAGATGTGCTGCTACGGCTTCAGCTGAGCGTCTCTCTTCATGCCAATTACATTCCTCCCAATTTTTCATGAATGCACCATGAATATTATATCCTTCTTTTTTCAAAAGATATGCTGCTACTGAACTATCTACTCCTCCACTTAATGCAACAAAAACTTTGCCTTTCATTTTACCTTATTTGTATCACATCTCCTGCAGACATTTCTTGTTCAAGTTTTTCTTCTTTGCCGTCTGACACGTTCTTCCCCTTGCCTTCCTTTTTTTCTTTTAAAGGTTTTCCTGAAAATGACTGTGGCTTTTTACTCATTGCCTCTTTTAATGAAATGGGGGGGTCATTTGGTATGTCCGTTCCAATACCTACAACACCTTCTGTGCCTTTACGTTCTTCTTTTGGCAGATGTAAGCAGTCTTTACAGTAGACTGGGCGTACTCCATCTGGCTTAAAATTTATAGTTGTTAAATTTCCACAATTGTTACATTCTACATCTTGATTGTCTTCAGATAAAACATTATCATTATTTTCTACCTTTTCCTTTACATTATCTCTTTTAACTGCCTTTGACGTTTTAGTTTCACTTTTTTCCCTGTTTGATACATTTTTTTCTCCGTTATCAATTCCATTAATTTCTAATCCTGACCATCTGGCAATTTTTTCTTCTATTACTTTTCGGTCAATAGAAAAACGCTCTCGGGAAATACTAATAATTTTATCTACATCTGCGTCTTCCAATGGTTCAGGTGAGGGTAAGGTCATTGCTGAAAAAGGTTTTGATGCTACTCCGTCTATCATTAATTTTAAATAAAATTCATATTTTGATAAATTGACAAGATCTTCTTCTACAACATATGGGGCAAACTCTTTTGTTAATATTTCTGAATCAGTAGCTCCCACCCTAAATGACACGATTGTACCAACATTTCCAAAAACAGCGCTACGCACGCGCCCTTCTTCTTCAAGCTGCTCAATATATTGATGTGCCATTACTAAGTTTAAGCGATATTTACGAGCTTCTGACAATATATTTGCAAAACTTTCGGTTGCAAAATTTT
>CAZKTI010000075.1:0-4273 GCA_964555725.1 uncultured Gammaproteobacteria bacterium
AGGTCGAACGCACTCGTAGAATTGGTGTCTTAAAAAAGGGGTACCTTCCACTTTAGTAACAGAAGGTAGTATCCCTGAAATGCCCATAGACCCAGATGACAGCACATGGGACGCAGTGCACATAGGGTAGGTATTATGTTAAACTACGCGACAATGGCATCCTGGACGTTGGTTCATGTGCAGCTGAACTCGGAGAAACAATAGAAGTATCACGGTAGTTAGAATTATTACCTTGTTTTTTTAATATGTATATGCCATAATATTTTTTCTTATGGCATCACTTCTTAACATAATAAATCTTTCTGCTAGTACAGGAAAAAAAGAAATACTCAAAAGTATAAATCTTGAAGTAGGGGTAGGTGAAACTCATATAATCATGGGTCCAAACGGTTCTGGTAAAAGCACACTAGCACACATACTCATTGGAGATGCAGAGTATAAGATAAAAGGCGGAGACATTTTATATAAAGGCAAATCTTTACTAGATGTACCAGTAGAAAAGAGAGCACAAAACGGTATCTTTTTAGCATTTCAAAATCCAGTTGAGCTCCCAGGAGTTACAATGCATCATTATTTAAGACTTATGTATGAAGCACGTCACGGATTAGTATCAGTAAGATTGCCAGGTTCTTGGCAAAAAGAAATAAAAGACACAATAACAGGGAGAAATAAAAAAAACGTAACATCACTCAAAGCTTTTAGAGAGAAAGTTGAAGAAACTGCAAAAAAAGTAGGTCTTAATAAAAAACTTCTTGAGCGCCCAGTAAACGAAGGATTTTCTGGCGGAGAGAAAAAAAAGAGCGAGTTACTACAAATGGCCCTGCTTCAGCCAGAGCTTGTAATATTAGATGAAATAGACTCAGGTCTTGATATTAATACATTAAAAGAATTACGTAACACAATTAATGAGGTTGCGTCTCAAGATGCATCATTTATTATTATCACTCATCATGCTGAATCAGTTTTTAATATTCATCCAACTAATGTTCATATTATGAAAGAAGGCAGAATAGTACGAACAGGAGATGAAACAATTTTATCAGATATTCGTGAACATGGATTTGATAACACCTAGTGTGCTATACCTATATATATGGAGAAAATAACATCAACAAAAGGAGAGGCATATAAATACGGTTTTAGTGATCCAGACAAATCATTGTTTAAAACAAAAAAAGGCTTATCAGAAAAAGTTATACGAGAAATTTCAAAACAAAAAAAAGAGCCAGCTTGGATGCTGGAAAAGAGATTGAAGGCGTTTAAGTTTTTTTTAAAAAAACCAATGCCTGAATGGGGGGCAGATTTATCTAATATTAATTTTGACGAAATAATATATTATGTAAAACCATCTGAAAGAAAAGTGGCATCCTGGGATGAGGTACCTGAAAATATTAAAAACACTTTTGATAAATTAGGAATTCCAGAATACGAAAGAAAATTTTTAGCAGGCGTTGGTGCACAATACGATTCTGAAAATGTGTATCACCACGTAACAGACAGGTTAAAAGAGTTAGGTGTAATATTTACAGACGTAGAAACGGCGATTATAACGCATCCCGAATTAGTAAAAAAATATTTTGGAACAGTAATACCAGTAGGTGACAACAAATTTGCAGCACTTAACTCAGCTGTATGGTCAGGAGGAAGCTTTATTTATGTGCCAAAAGGTGTGCATGTTGATTTACCACTTCAAGCATACTTTAGAATAAATGCAGAGAATATGGGTCAATTCGAACGAACGCTTATTATTGCAGACGAGGGATCGCAAGTGCATTACATAGAAGGGTGTTCAGCTCCAATATATACATCTGGCTCGTTACACTCCGCAGTTGTTGAAGTGATTGCATTAAAGGGCGCAAAAGTAAGATATACAACAGTTCAGAACTGGTCAAAAAATGTTTACAATCTTGTCACTAAACGCGCAATAGCGCACGAAGACGCAACAGTAGAATGGGTAGATTTTAATATGGGAAGTGGAATAACTATGAAATACCCATCAGTATATTTACTAGGAAAAAACGCAAGAGCAGATATTTTATCTATGGCATATGCAAGCGACGATCAAATATTAGATGCAGGTTCCAAAGTTATTCATGCAGCACCAAACACCACATCTGTCGTACGTTCAAAATCTATAAGTAAGGGTTCTGGAAAAGCGAGCTTCAGAGGGCTTCTAAATGTAACGCCAAAAGCAAAACATGTTAAAGCAAGCGTTCAATGTGATGCACTTTTGTTAGACGATGCTTCAAAAACAGACACATATCCAACAATAACAACAAAAGGAAAAGGTATGCGCATAGACCATGAGGCACGAGTATCACGCATAGATGAAAAACAATTATTATATTTAAAAAGCAGAGGACTGTCAGAAGTTGAAGCAAATGCGTTACTTATAAATGGTTTTATAGAACCTTTAGTAAAAGAATTGCCAATGGAATATGCTGTTGAAATGAACAGACTAATTGAATTATCTATGGAAGGTTCAATTGGGTAAAACTAAAAGTATGAAAGTAGAAAAAAATTTATTGATAGATTGTAACGAAATAGTAATAAAGGGTGGAGAGCACAATAAACTCTTTGAAAGAGGGAAATCTCATAATTCCAAAAAAAATTATACCATTATTATTGAAAAAAATGCTTCACTAAATTTTTATTATGATATAGATTCAAAAGATATCAAAGAAGCACTTTTATATACTTTTATACTAAAAGAAAATGCCAAGCTATCTATAAGTGCAATTGCAAATTTTTCAAAGAGAGATAATGCGGTAATAAAATTTCAAATACTCCATAAAGGAGATAAATCAAATTCAAAAATAAAAATGAGAGGAGTGGTAAGAGATGAGGCATCACTAAATATTACTGGAAGTGTAGTTATTGAAAAAGATGCAAAAAATGCAGTAACAGATATTGAAGAAAGAACACTTTCTTTATCAGAAAGCGCACAAATTACTCTTGTACCAGAACTAAGCATTAATGAGAATACATCAAAAGCACGACACGCCGCAACAATTCATGAAGTGGAAAAAAACGAATTACTCTATATGACGTCAAGAGGTTTTGAAAGAAAAAAAGCTGAAGAGATACTTGTTGATGGCTTTTTGCAAAAAGAATTAGTAAAGTGGCCCGAAGAGACATTAGTGTAACATATGCAAAAGTCAGCAAAAAAAAGTAGTCTAAAAGGAATCCAAAAAGAGTTTCCAATACTTTCTAGAACAATTAAATCAAAAAAATTAATATATTTTGATAACGCAGCAACAGCACAAAAACCAGATTGTGTTATTAAAGCTATTAATAAGTATTACACTCATTCAAATGCAAATGTAAATAGAGGCATTCATACTCTTGGAGAAGAAGCAACAAAATTATTTGATAAAAGTAGGATTGAAGTTGCTAAATTTCTAAACGCACCTTCAGAAAGGAATATAATCTTTTTAAAAAACGCCACAGAAGGCTTTAACTACATTGCAAAAGGTTTTGCTGAAATGAGATTATCTGCTCATGACGACATTGTTGTAAGTGCACTAGAGCACCACTCAAATTATTTACCATGGTATATTTTGTCTCAAAAAACAGGATGCCATATGCACACGATACCAATAGATTCAAAAGGGTATATTGATGTAGACACTGCTCTTACAACTATTACTGAAAAGACAAAGTTTATTGCACTAACGCATATGTCAAATGTGTTAGGAACAATTCAGCCAATTAAAAAAATAATTGCAAAAGCAAAGGAGGTTGGAGCGTTTGTGATTATTGATGGAGCACAAGCAGCAGCACATATACCTATAGATGTCACCGAGCTTGATGCAGACGTTTTTATTTTCTCTGGGCACAAAGTATTTGGCCCAACAGGCACAGGAGCTATGTATGTAAAAGAAGAAATACTTTCAAAAATGACACCGTTAAATCCAGGAGGAGGAACAATACTGGACATACAAGGCCAGAATATTGTGTGGAACGATGCACCTACACGCTTTGAAGGAGGAACGCCAAATATTGCAGGCGTTGTTGGACTTGCCACAGCATTAAAATGGTTAAAAAACTTTGACATTGACGTTATAGAAAAACATGAGCAAAAATTAACAGAGAATGCCCTAGATATTCTTAAAAGTCACAAAGTCGTTACGATTCACGGAGATGATAAAGCATCCTATAAAAGAGGCCCAGTTATTAGTTTTTCTGTAGAAGGAGTACATCCGCATGATATTGCAACAGTATTTAATGAAGAAGGTATTACTGGAAGTTGTAATGTTGTTATGAGTTTTGA
>CAZKTI010000076.1:0-1857 GCA_964555725.1 uncultured Gammaproteobacteria bacterium
ACTACAAGAAAATCTTACACTAAACAAATAACTAAATAAATTAAACAATAAAAAACTATGAATGTTCCTTGTTTTTTCTTTGGCATATTAGTTTCCTGTTGAGCCGAATCCTTTTTCTGACCTTTTGGTTATAGTATTAAATGTTTCTGTTTCTACTACCTTTGTTTCTGGTAGTGGATGAATTATAAGTTGAGCTATTCTATCTCCTGAGTTAATTTTAAAATTTTCTTTCCCTCCGTTAAATAAAATTACACCAATTTCTCCATGGTATCCTGAATCAATTACCCCACCTGACTTCATTATACCTGACTTTGATGCGTGCCCCGACCTTCCGTAGATAATACCTACAAATCCTTTAGGTACATCCATTGCAATACCAGTTTTTACTGTTGCTCTTTCATGCGAAGGAATGGTTAATGTTTCTGCACTGTATAAGTCCCAACCTGCGTCATATTCGTGGGCTCTGGTTGGGACAGTTGCAGAGCCTTCAAGCTTTTTTACTTGGATGTCCATTCTTTTATAAGTTCGTCAATTTTTAAAGTCAATTCATTTTCCGATTCATCGTTTTTTATTTGCGCATCCGCTTTTTCTATTAGTTTAGAAACATGTTGTTCTGTCTCTCTTTTTTCTAAGTCATTGAATTCTTCCCATGTCATGTTTGTTTCTCCCGCCTTTTCACCACGCGAAAGTATGCGTTCGTATCTTTTTTTAATACCAGTACTTACACCTATCAATTTAAATCCAGGAATATTTTCAAACATTTCAAATTCTTTTGGGTATCTCATGCCATCAATAACTGCAATAGCTGGTTTTTCATTTAATATGTCTTTTTTTAAGACGTATGCAAGAATGTCGTCGCCAAATATTTCTCTTAATTTTAATGCTATTTTTATTTGATGATCACGTGAGTTTGGTTTGTGTATTCGTTTTAAAATATCATCTAATGCGTGAGAAAAGCGATATTGTTTTGCACCATGTTTATTTACTAAGTGATTAGCAATTGTTCCTTTTCCAGAACCTGGAGAGCCAGTAAGTCCAATAACAATCATGTGACTTGCGGATCTAGCTTAATAATTTTTATTTTTGCTTCAGCTAGAAGTTTTTTTGAGTCCCCATCTACTGAATATCCTTCGTTATACACCACTTTTTCTATGCCACCATTGATTATTGTTTTGGTACAAAAAATGCACGGGCTATTGATTGTATATAATGTTCCACCACGAATGCTCATGCCGTGGTAAGCCGCTTGAATTATTGAGTTTTCTTCTGCGTGAACGCAGAAACATTTATCCAAGTCTTTGCCTGAAGGAACGTTTCCATTACAACGTGGACATCCACCTTCACTACAGTTTTTTAAATTTCTTGGTGTACCGTTATA
This sequence comes from uncultured Gammaproteobacteria bacterium, assembly GCA_964555725.1. GTDB lineage: Bacteria > Patescibacteriota > Patescibacteriia > CAZKTI01 > CAZKTI01 > CAZKTI01. Next base: position 1,379 of record CAZKTI010000076.1, read on the forward strand.
TCCTGTTGAGAGTAGTAACTTATCTTTTACAACTACGGCGCCAAGTTGTCTACGAGTACAATTTGATCTCCTTGCAACGACTTTTGCAATTTCCATAAAATAATAGTCCCACGTAGGGCGAGGTGTCTGGTTTTCCATAAGATAGGTTTAAATTAAATAATACCCCCCAAGGAGGAGCCACTATGTGTATGTATGATACCGTTTTTTTAGAGTGCTTTCAACCCTAATTTTTACTAATTCGAGGTTTCTACCTGAATCGATGGGCTCATGGTAGAGGAGAGAGACACTTTTTTTATGTAAACTCCCTTTGATGTTTGAGGTTTTGCTTTTTTAATAATTTCCATTGCGGAGTTGAAATTTTCTTGAAGTTTTTCATTGCCAAATGATATTTTACCTATTGCAAGATGAAGGTTTGCAGTATCGTCATTTTTGAATGAAATTTTTCCAATGTTTCAGCTGATTTGATATCATCTGGAAGA
>CAZKTI010000076.1:1867-4187 GCA_964555725.1 uncultured Gammaproteobacteria bacterium
CAACACCTGAAAAAACTATTTTTTTATTACTAATTCCTGCTTTTATTGCTTTTACCATTGCATTAACATCGGTACCAACAGTTTCGCTTTTAGGAGAGGGCATAATTCCTTTTGGTCCAAGAATTTTTGCTATTTTTGCAAGTTTTGGCATCATCTGAGGAGTTGCGACAGCTTCATCAAAATCAATTTTACCAGAGCTTCCAATTTCTGTAATAAGCTCTTCGCCGCCTACCATATCAGCACCTGCATCTAAAGCTAACTTTTCATTATCTACATCTACAAATGCTGCCACTCGTTTTACCTTACCTGTTCCGTGAGGAAGAGTAAGCGTACCACGTACTTGCTGACCACCTTTTTTTGGGTCTATTCCAAGTCGTATATGTAGTTCAATTGTACCGTCGAATTTAGATTTTGATGTGTCTACAATTAGAGCAAGAGCTTCTGTTGGTGAATAAATTTTTCCTGCTTCAACTTTTGATGCAAGCTCAAGATAAGTTTTACTTCGTGTATTCATATTATTAACGTTTAATGGTAATACCCATTTGACGAGCAGTACCTTCTATAATTTTCATAGCACCTTCAATGTCTTTTGCGTTTAGGTCTGGCATTTTGATTTCAGCAATCTCTTTTACTTGATCTTTGGAAATTGATCCAACCTTTTCTGCCAGTGGTTTTCCTGAACCTTTTTTAAGACCGGCTGCTTTTTTTATAAGTTCTGCTGCTGGTGGGGTTTTTAGAATAAAGTCAAAACTTCTGTCTTCGTATAAAGAAATTTCTACAGGAATTATATCCCCCATGTTACCTTTTGTTTGCTCGTTGAATTTTGTGCAAAATTCTTGAATATTAATACCGTGTTGACCAAGTGCTGGCCCAACTGGTGGTGCAGGGTTTGCTTTTCCTGCCGGAATTTGTAATTTAATTATTGTTTGTACTTCTTTTGCCATACGTTATATTTTTTTAACTTGTAAGAAATCAAGTTCAACTGGTGTTTCCCTACCAAACATTGACACTAGAACTTTTACTTTACCACGCGCTTCATCAACATTTTCAACCTTACCTTCAAAATCTTTAAATGGGCCATCTACTATCTTTACTGGCATGTCTACTGAAATATCAATTTTATATTTTGGCTCTTCTACACCCATTCTTTGCTGTAGTTCTTTAATTTCTTTTTCTGAAATAGGTACAGGTGTGGTTCCAGCCCCGATAAATCCTGTTACGTTTGGTGTGTTTCTTACCACGTACCACGATTCATCATCTACTATCATTTCCACTATTATGTAACCCGGGAATATTTTTTCGGTTACAATTTTACGTTTTCCATTTTTAATTTTAATTTTTTTCTCTTCCGGAATTAATACATTGAAAATCTTTTCTTCCATTGCATACGATTCTATTCTCTGTCTTAAGTTTTGCGCTACATTTTCTTCATAACCAGAATAGGTATGAATGACATACCATCTTTTTCCCTGTTGTAAGATTTGTTTAGCCATATAAAGCTTATACTATTCGTTCTACTATTTCATTGAATACGTAGTCTATAGCACCTAAAAATATTGCCATAGCAATACTTATGGCTATAACCAAAAGAGTGTGCTTAATAGTTTCTGAACGATTTGGCCAGATTACCTTCTTAAGCTCTCTATACGCTTCAACAAAGTAGTTTTTTATCTTATTCATAGTGCTTTTCAAGTTTTAAAAACAGCCCGTGGGCTGAATTATTTATAATATACCACGTATTCAATATATTGCAAGTCTTGCATTTGGACTTACACAAATATTTTAAATATCTAGGTTTTTTACAGTTTTTGCGTGCGTTTGAATGAAATGTTTTCTGGGAGCCACTTCTCCTCCCATAAGAGCACTGAAGAGCTTGTCTGCTAATTCAGCGTCGTGTACTCTTACTTTTTTCATAGTACGTCTTTCTGGGTCCATGGTCGTTTCCCAGAGCTGATCTGGATTCATTTCACCTAATCCCTTATATCTTTGTATAGATATTTTTGCAGTTGAAGTAGTTTCAGAGTCTTCATCTTTTTCTGTCTCTTTTTCATTTTTACTTGCTTTTGTAGTTTTCTTTTTTGCACTTACTTTTTTCTTTGTAGGTTTAGCGCTTACTTCTTTTTCGAATTTTTCTCTTATTTTATTTAGTTCATCTTCAGAATATACGTATTGTATATGTTTGCCATATTGTATGCGATAGAGTGGTGGTTGAGCAATATATAGATGTCCTTTTGAGATTAGTTCGGGAAAGTATCTATAAAAGAGTGTGAGAAGAAGCGTTCTAATATGAGCACCATCTACATCTGCATCTGTCATGATG
>CAZKTI010000077.1:0-4184 GCA_964555725.1 uncultured Gammaproteobacteria bacterium
TCTAGAACTGATACATCAAATGTACCACCACCTAAATCATATACAACAATTTTGTTACCTTCTTTTTTATCAAACCCATAGGCAAGCGCTGCTGCTGTTGGCTCATTAATAATACGACGTACTTTGAGTCCAGCAATCTCTCCTGCGTCTTTTGTAGCTTGTCGCTGAGAATCATCAAAGTATGCAGGTACTGTAATAACTGCTTCTTCAATTTTTTCTCCAATCTTTTCTTCTGCATCTGCTTTTAATTTTTGAAGAATCATTGCAGAAATTTCTTCAGGAGAATATTCTTTATCGCCCATTACTACTTTTACTGCTTCCCCTGCTTGCTTAATTTCAAAAGGAGCTTTCCCTTTAATGCGTCCAACTTCAGGATCTTCAAACTTTCTTCCAATAAGTCTTTTCACTGAATACACAGTATCTTTTGGATTGGTAACTGCCTGTCTTTTTGCTGTAAGGCCAACTACTCTTTCACCATTTTTTGTTACAGCAACCATTGATGGTGTGGTTCTATTACCTTCTTTATTTTCAAGCACACGCGGTTTTCCTCCTTCAACAATAGCCATTGCTGAGTTTGTTGTACCTAGATCTATTCCTAATATTTTTCCCATATAATATAAATTTAGTTATTATCCTGAGACCGCAACTTTTGCTGGTCTGAGCACTTTTCCATGAAGTGTGTATCCTGTTTGTAATTCCTTAATAATTATTCCTTCCTTAGTATCTTTTTGTTTTTGTTTTTCAATTGCTTCATGTAATGTTGGGTCAAACATTTCTCCCATACATTTAATTTTTTTAATACCTCTTTTTTCAAGTAAACCTTCAAATTGTTTCCCGATATGGGAAAACCCAACTAGCCAACTATTTTCTTTTTCCTTGAGTGAATCTTTTGCACCAGTAACGGCCGTTGAAAAGTTATCAATTATAGGAAGAAGTTCTGATATAAATAAAGCGTTTGCAAATTGTACTGTTTCTTCCTGTTTTTTTTCGGTTTCTTTTTTAAAGTTCATATAATCTGCTTTTGCTCGCTTCCATCCATTTAAATACTCATCTGCTTTTTCTTCCCAATTTATTTTACCGTCATTTTCTGTGGATTGATTAGAATCTTTTTTTTCTTCTTTGTTTGAATGTGACATATTACTTTAAGAGTGATTGTGCTAAATCTATAAGACTGCAATTTTTATTGTAATTCATACGTATTGGTCCGACGATGCATATCATACTTTTTTTATTATGATAATTAAATGGCGCTGCAATTGCACTTGAATACGTACCGAAAGGACTTTCATCTCCTATAACTATATGAGTAATTTCAGTAGTGTGTGATTGTTCGACTAGCTCGGCAATCTCACCTTCCCTTCTATCAATCGCTTCAGCAAGTGAAAAAATATTTTCAGTATCTGTAAATTCTGGTTCTCGAAGTAAATTTGAAAGACCAGTATAATACAAATAATCTTTATGAAATCCTACTATTACTGCTGCATGAGCGATTGCTGACAACTCTTTTGCAAAGACTTTTATAGCGGCTTCATCAACATCATTTGATAAGCGATTCTCCAACTTAGTTTTCTCTTTTTCAGTAATACGCGCTGGCTTCATAAAATGTTCAATATAATATCTGTAACCCTTGTCCGTTGGCACTCTTCCAGAAGATGTATGAGGGTGTGTAATAAACCCTTCATTTTCAAGTACCTGCATATCATTCCTTACTGTTGCGGGACTCATATTAATATCTCCTGAAGCAAGAATCTTAGATGAGACTGGTTCGCCAGTAACCACATGTGTTGTTACTATTTCTGCAAGTATATATGACTGTCTATCTGATATCATAAATTAGCACTCTCATAAATAGAGTGCTAATATCATACTATATTTAATATAATTGTCAACATCCTTACCTTATTAAAAAAATAACGAAAAGGTAAGGTATCGACTTCTACTTCTTCTTTTGTGCAGCTTCTTTGATTTTTTTTATTAATTGACCTGGTGTGTATTTTACTTTAACCAAAACATCTGTAGCACCCAACGAATAACACTTATCATTCTTTTCTTTTAATTCATTGTTTATACAAACTATAACTGGTGTAGAGCTTATTTCTTGATGCTCCCGTATATCAGAGAGCACTTTGAATCCATCAATATCTGGAAGGATTAGGTCTAATATAATTATATCTGGAAGCCACTCACCCGCTAACTCTATTCCACGTTTGCCATTTGACGCTCCTTGGACACTAAAACCCTCGGCACTTAAAAGTGCTTTAATAGATTGAAGAAATTACATGTCATCATCTATAATAAGTATTTTCATACACAAGATATATATTAGTATAACACATAAGATAGCTTGACAAAACTATACTTCTCTGCTATATTCATGTGTTATAAATTAACAATAATATGAACAAAATAAAACTATCAACTATTATCTTTCTAGCACTACTCATTGCAATCCCTGCAGGAGCTTTTAGCGACTCTCTTGTTATTACAGATATTGAGGTGAAGCTAGATGAAGATGTAGCAACTATCAGTTGGAGAACCAACAGAGCTTCTTCGAGTAGGGTGCACTACGGTGAAACTAAAGATTATGACAAATTCGTAACAACTAATATCCCCAACGCAACAGATCATGAATTAACAATTCGCGAACTAAAAGCAGATACTCTGTATCATTTTCAGGTACGCTCAGTAGACACATTTGTCAACCTTGCAGAAAGTAATAACTTTTCATTTAAAACTGATAAATTTGAAGATGATGACACACCAATAATTTCTAATGTAAAAAAACCATACATAACTGGTTCAACTGCCACAATTACTTGGGAAACTGATATTAAATCCACAGGTAAAATTTTATATGGAAACACAGATGGGTATGGACGCTCAGCAAGAGCAAAGTCTTATGAGGACGGAACAAAGCATCAAGTAACAATACGTAGACTAAAACCACAATCTATCTACCATTTCAGAGTTGAAGCAAAAACTCGTAAAGGAGAACCAGCTCTATACCAAGATATTACATTTAGAACAACGAGTTTTATTAATCCTGAAAAAACGGCGCTTTTAATTACAAAAATTGAACCGGCTGATACAAAATCAACAAACATCACGCCAGAGGCAGTAACTATAGAATGGAAAACAAATAAACCATCATTGGGTTATGTTCGGTATGCTAAAGGAACAAGGCCCAGAACAATTGTTCGTGAATCAGGACTTTCAACATTTAACCATAAAATAAAAATATTCGACCTCAAACCAGAAACAGATTATGTCTACAGAATAACCTCAAAAGATGTATTTGGTAAAACGATTTCAACAGAAATTCTATCTTTTACAACACCTTTATTTGCTAACACAACAAAGCCAGTAATAGTAAAAGGTATTACAATTAAAAAGATCTCCACTGATATAACTGTAATAAAAACACCTACTGACGCAAGAATCTATGGAATTATAAATGGAAAAAAGCATCATATTACATCCCCTAATGTATTAACATCTTACGGGTTATCGTTTGCTGATGTAAGAACAGTATCTCAAGATACCCTAAATACATACCCAATAGCAAAACTCGTGAAAACAAAAGAAAGTCCAGTTGTCTTTTTTATGGAAGAGGGCAGAAAGCTAATAAAAAGAATTCCTTCTGAAATTGTATTTCTTTCATATCCTCAAAACAGATGGGGAGACATCATAACAATTTCTCACGAAGATTTACAAAACTATACAGAAACAAATCTTGTAAAACTAAATAATAGCCCGGTGGTCTATCATATCAACTTTGTAACAGGTGTACGCAAACGATTCACCACAGAAAAGTCATTCTTATCGCGTGGATACAAATTTAGTGCTGTAATGAATGTAAACTCAACTGAATTAAATTCGTTTACTGACATAGGCATTCTAGAATAAACCCTTAACAAATAACTCTGTTTGTGATATATATCACAAAACGTTACGGCCCCATCGTCTAGCGGCTAGGACATCGCCCTCTCACGGCGAAAACCGGAGTTCGATTCTCCGTGGGGTCACCATAATGGATTTATTCTATATTAGACACTTTTTTTGTTATATGTTATAATTATATTAATGTTAATTTTTAATAAAAAAGCATTCACGTTACTCGAATTACTTGTAGTAATTGCTATTCTTGGATTACTTTCAACTGTTGCAATAGCTGCCTTAAGTAG
>CAZKTI010000078.1:0-4182 GCA_964555725.1 uncultured Gammaproteobacteria bacterium
TCATATAATCCTGTCACTTACTTCTTTAAACAATTATATATGGCGCATAAGAAGGCGGGTGGATCAACAGGTTTAGGACGAGACTCGATGTCAAAGAGACTCGGAGTAAAACTCTTTTCTGGGCAATCTGCACGTGGCGGAAACATAATTGTCCGACAGCGTGGAACTCACTTTATGCCAGGGGAAAATGTAGCAATTGGAAAAGACGCTACCATTTTTGCAAAAAAATCAGGTATCGTACACTTCAAAACGTTGCAAAAGAAAAACTGGCACGGTAAAAAAATAAAGAAAAAGATTGTCTCAATCCTTCCACAAAAATAAAAATAATCCTGACTTACGCTAGGGTTATTTTTTTAATCTCTTTTTTGAAGCGTTAACAAAACCTAAAAAAAGAGGATGTGGGCGCAATGGTCTAGAAATATATTCTGGATGAAACTGTGTGCCAATAAAAAATGGGTGGTCTTTAATTTCTATAGATTCCACTAATGTGTCGTCGGGGGAAGTTCCTGCTATAACCAGCCCTGCTTTTTCTAAACGGGCACGGTATGAAGGATTCACTTCGTATCTATGCCTATGTCGTTCGCGAACTGCTCGCTTGTTTCCATACAATTCTGCTGTTAGTGTTCCTTTTTTTAATTTGCATGGATAACCGCCCAACCTAATAGTTCCTCCATAGTTTTTCTCATCAACATTTTTCTTTTGCTCTGGCATAATAAAAATTACAGGGTTTTTTGTAGAAGGTTTTATCTCAAGGCTATTTGCACCTTTTATTTTTGCAACATTTCTTGCAAATTCAATAACTGCCATTTGCATACCGTAGCATAGACCAAGGTAAGGTATTTTTTTTACCCTCGCGTATTTAATTGCAGCAATCTTTTCTTCTGAGCCCCTAGCTCCCCATCCTTGAGGTATTATTACACCATGCACACTACTTAATGCTTTTTTCATTTGCTCTTTTCCATTTGTACTTATCCAATCTATTTCTACCTTAACGCCCTCACTCCATGATGCGTGTTTTAATGCCTCTATAACCGAAATATAAGAGTCTGCTAGCGTATAACTTCCTGAGTCTATATATTTTGCCACAATTCCAATTCGAATGGTTTTTGCACCATTTTTAGTGTGTCTTACTAATTTTTTCCATTCTTTCCACTCTGCTTTTCTCTCTCTTAATCCTAGTTTTTTTAATATATTTGAATCTAGTTTTTCTTTTACAAATTGAAGTGGCACCTCATAAATAGAATTGCAGTCTGGTGCACTAATTACGTCCTGTGGATGGACATTACAAAATGTAGATAATTTTTTCTTTCTAGGTGTATCTATTTCATCAGAAGATCTTGCTATTATAAAGTCTGGTTGTATTCCTGCCGAGTTTAATGAACGTGCGGCATATTGCGTTGGCTTTGTTTTCATTTCCCCCAAGTTTCTAGGAACAGGAAGATAGCTTACAAGTATAAAAAGTACGTCGTTTGGATTTTTTAAATGCATCATACGTGCTGCTTCTAAAAAAAGTACATTTTGGTACTCGCCTATTGTTCCTCCAATTTCTATTAATGTAATATCTGCCTTTGCCTTACGTGATGCTTTTGTGATTCTTTTTATTATCTCTTCTGGGATGTGAGGTACCACCTCTACACATTTACCATCAAATTCCAAATTCCTTTCTCGCTGTATCACAGATTGGTATACCCTGCCTGTGGTCATATAATTTGTACGAGTTATATCAACATTTAAAAAGCGCTCGTAATTTCCAATGTCTTGATCTGTCTCATCACCATCATCAGTTACAAATACCTCACCATGTTCAACAGGATTCATGGTCCCTGCATCCACATTAATGTATGGGTCAATCTTTACGGCAGTCACTTTGTATTTTCGTTCTTGTAAAATTTTTCCGATTGAAGCTGCGGCAATTCCTTTTCCTACACCAGACATTACACCACCAACCACAAAAATGTATTTAGCCATAGTTTATTTTAATGAAACAGTAATATTTGAACTAATGTTATTTGGAAACCTTACCTCCACTCTATGCACACCTGTTTTTTTTATTGGAAGTCCTGAAAATGAAGTTTGTTTAGGTAAGTCAATTCCTTTCTTTTTCAGCTCTTCAATTATATCATGTTCTTTAAACGAAGCAAAAAGCACTCCCGTATCATTAGTTTTTGGATTGAAAGTTAATGTGGTTTTGTTAAGTTTAAATGAGAGAGCTTCTATGTCTTTTCTTGAACTTTCTTGAACTCTTTCTCCTTTTTTTATTTTTTTTTGAATGCTATCTTCTTCATCGCTTGAGTAGATAACTGCTAATTTGTTTGGGAAGAGAAAGTTTCTGGCGTATCCGTCTGATACTGCTTTTGTGTCCCCAATGTTTCCAATATTTTTTATATTTTTTAATAATAAAACTTTCATATTTTTCTAAAACAATGCGCGAGCCGCTTCAAGTTGAGGGTCAAGCTCATTTATATAATCTTCCTCAGTAAATTCAACTATTACATCTGGGGTTACTCCATCCTCATCTATAGAATTTCCATTTGGTGTAAGCCATTCTGAAACAGTGTATTTAATAGCAGAACCTCCTCTAAGGTCTTCTAGGACCTGAACTGTACCTTTACCGAATGACTGCTCCCCTACGATTGTAGCAAATTCATGGTCCTTTAGGGCGCCAGCAACAATTTCTGAAGCAGAGGCGCTTCCTCCGTTTATTAAAACTACTGTTTTAATGTCTGCAAGTATTGGGTCGCTTCCCGCCACGTATGTCTCCTCAATAGTTCCTGAGCCCCTTTCTTTAACCACTACCATGTCCCCAGTCCAATAGCCTGCTACTTTTACCGAAGAGTCTAAAAATCCACCTGGATTATTTCTTAAGTCAAGTATAATGCCGGCAGGATTTACTGTAAGAGCTTTAAGTGCTGCTTCTCTGAATAATGATACCGTGTCAGTATTAAAGTTATTTATAGATATCAAAAAGGTATTAGACTCTTCGTCATACTCTGCTTCTACACTTTTTACGTGTATCTCATCCCTTGTAACTTCAATGTCTTTTAGATTTTCATCATTTTGTGAAATTACCGTTAATACTACCTTTGTTCCTTTTTCGCCACGTATATGCCTAACAGCTTCGTCTATGCTCATTGATAATGTATCCATACCATCAATTGCAAAAATTACGTCCCCTGCTTTTAATCCCGCCTTTTCTGCAGGTGTTTCCGGTAGTGGCGCTACTATAATTAACAATCCATCACGAGTTCCTATTTCAGCTCCAATGCCTTGAAAATTGCCTGATAATTCATCCGAGAATTCGCCTGCACTCTCTGGGGATAAAAATACCGAGTACGGATCTCCCAGGCCTTGTACAAGGCCTTCCATTGCTCCATAAAACAAATCTAAATCGTTAACTGGTTGTTTGTAGTATCCTTTTTTTGCAATATCCCAGACTTCCCAAAATAATGAAAAATCCACATCTTCATAGTTTCTATGCCTTGTGTCTGCCTCATCAATGGTAAGTGTGCCCTCTTTTGGAATTTTAGGTGCTGTAAAACTTCCAACAAGATAACCGACAAGCGCACTAACCAAAATAATTCCAACTAGTGGAACTCCTTTAAAAATTGGGTGTACGTCCTTTAATCTTTCAAACATATAGTGGACATTATACCAGAAGTCTTGCAAAAGTAGTATACTTTTTACCCTTTATTTTTTACTTCCTACCTGATACAGTATACGGATGAAGAATACTTTTGTTATAAAGGGTGGGAAAAAATTAGATGGTTCTATAGATGTGCAAGGCTCAAAAAATGCAACCCTTGCATTAATAGCTGCAGCACTTGTAACTGAAAAGACGTGTAAATTAATAAATGTTCCAGATATAGAAGATGTAAATAAAATGTTAACAGTTATTAAAAGCTTGGGAGTAATCGTTAAACAAGAAAAAAATCATGAAATTGAAATTACTGCTGAAGCGATAACTACTAAAAACATTGATTATACCACCATAAGTGAAATACGGGCCTCTATTCAAATTATGGGTGCGCTTGCTTCCCGTATAGAAACATTTAGCATTGTTGCTCCTGGTGGATGTAAGATTGGCTCTAGGTCTCTTGATGCTCACTTAAATGCGCTTTCAACAATAGGATGTGAAATAAAGACTGATGGTGATGAGTTTACAATATCGGCACCAAAAACTTT
>CAZKTI010000079.1:0-4049 GCA_964555725.1 uncultured Gammaproteobacteria bacterium
ATTTAGTGCTCCCTGTACAATAAATAGTACCATAAATAATACCATATAAAAAAAATAACGTCAATCTTTTACACATGATACTAAAAATATTGCCATAGTATGAATAATGTGACAGAAATCCATTACTTTTTCGCTTGGGGAAGACATCCCGACCTAGCAGCAGCCGAAGTACTATCTACTCTAAAGAGGTGGAATATAAAAACGGAATTAGTTGATGCATCAATTGAAGCAGGAATCATTAAGGTACACGAACATTTACCTGAGGAGTTCATTGATCAGCTAGGTGGAAGCATAAAATTTGGAATAATCAACTACAAATTAAAAAGAACTGCTACCCCGACTGAAGTAAGTGAAAGTATTGCAGAACAACTTACTCGTGAAAAAGTAGGAAAGACTATTTTCGGCCTAAGTCAGTATAGAGCACATAATTTATGCTCAGCATTTCCCCCGTCTGAGTTTAAAAGAATAGGAAAGAATATTAAAGAAATAGTAAAACAGCATGGACCAGTGCGTTGGGTAGTAAGTAAGGATAGAAATTTGTCTTCAGTGGTAGTACACAAAAACAAGCTTACAAGCAAAGGCAAGGAATTCGTATTGCTTCATGGAAATAAAGCGCTGTGGATAGGGCATACACTTGCAGTACAGCCATATGAGGAATATTCAAATAGGGATTACGGAAGAGTCGCAGTAGATCCATTTTCTGGAATGCTACCTCCGAAGCTTGCACACATCATGCTTAATATTTCAGGGGTTAATCCAGATGAAATAATCGTAGATCCTTTTTGTGGCTCAGGCACCGTGTTGCAAGAAGCAATAGTGATGGGCTGGCATCATGTCGTTGGTGCAGATATTTCCATGAAAGCTATTAAAGCATCTAAAGCGAATACAGATTGGATTAAAAATAAATACGGACTGAAAGAAAGCGTTGTCAGATTATTTCATTCAGACGTTAGAGAGCTGTCAACACATTTTCAAAAAAATGCAGTAAATGGAATAATTACAGAGCCCTACCTTGGGCCAGCTCTAAAAAAAAGGATTACAAAAGATTACGCAAAAAAAATAACAGAAGAATTAGAGGCGCTTTATTTTCTGGCACTCATTGAATTTACTAAGTTTTTAAAAGACGGAGGGAAGGTTGTTATTGCTTTTCCTGTATTTATATTAAGTAATGCAAGAGGTGGCTTGGTGCATATAAATCTTCTTACAAAATTAAAAAAGTATGGATATTCAGTACAAGAACCATTTTTAAAAGAAGTTGAGAAATTTAAACTTGGCGCAACAACTCCGCGAAAGACGTATATATATGGAAGACCAAAACAAAAGCTTTGGCGAGAGATAATAGTTTTTGAATACAACCGAAAAAAATAAAACCGCACGATTACTGTGCGGTGGAAGGTCAATGAAGTTGTGGCGGAACCTTATCGACAGCGCAGTCAATCAGCGTGTGTTCGCCGAAACTGTCATCGCTATCGACCATGTATGCATAGTCCCAGGCTTCTCCAGATGAGTCGAACAGAAGGGGGAACCCCTTTTCCATGCGTCCATCTCTCGGGCAGATCGAAAGCTCTTTTCCTCCCATAATGTAAAAGCCAACATCATTTTGTACAAGAATTATGTACTTTCCTGTGGCAATTACGTGCTTGCAAGATGGACACCTATTGACCAATTGTTGTTCCAAAGAAAGAACGGTGAACGAAATACCAGGCATGAGCTCTTTCCTCCACAGTTAGAGCAAAACAATATAACATAGATAAAAGATAAGTCAATATTTATTGACGAATAAGTATTCCTTATATAGGATACACATACAATTTTTACCGGAGGGTAGATAAGTGGAAAAGCTAAAGGTATTTGCCGGAAATCACTCAAAACGACTTGCTTCCGAAGTATGCAGCCTGTTAAGTATTGAGCTTGGCAGAGCAAAAGTAGTTCGTTTTAATGACGGTGAAGTGTCCGTGCAATACGAAGACGGAGTTCGTGGTGAAGACGTATTCATCGTGAATTCAACATCGCCTCCAGCGGAAAATTTCTTGGAACTCTGCTTCATGGCAGATGCTGCAAGAGGCGCTTCTGCAAAGAGGATCACCGCAGTCATTCCGTACTTCGGATATGCCAGGCAAGACAGGAAAGACAGGCCTCGCGTACCGATTGCAGCAAGAACAATGGCCCACATGTTGAGCACCACAGGCATCAACCGTGTTCTTCTCATCGATCTTCATTCCGAGCAGACCATGGGCTTCTTCGATCCCAACGTGATTTCAGACCATCTGTATGGCTCAATCACCATGGTTCCGTATCTGCGTGAGGTAATGGAGGGGAACTTCGTTGTTGCATCACCCGACAAGGGTGGTACTGCAAGGGCAACCGCCTACGCTGCAAGACTGAGCCAGGCAGATATCGTAATCTTCGACAAGAGAAGAGCAGAAGCAGGCAAAATCGAGGAGGGAAGCATCAAGATAATCGGCGATGTAGAAGGCCGAGACGTTTTGCTCGTCGATGACATGATCGACAGCGGGGGTACGGTCATCGCAGACGCCAAAGCAGCAAAGGAGCAAGGAGCAAAGCGAATATTTGTCTGTGCAACACACGGCGTCTTCTCAAGAGATGCTGTAAATAGGTTGGTGGCAAGTCCCATCGACAAGGTAATCGTCACAGATTCAATCGAGAGGGAGCTCACCAAAGCAGCAAAGAAAAAAATCATTAGGCTATCGATAGCACCACTCTTGGCACAAGCCATCAGAAAGATTCACGAAGGTGAATCGCTCTCGCAGCTCATAAGCTAGGGGGACACCGTTCAGAAATGGACGGTTTTTATTTTGAAAAATTAAAATAAACCACATCACCATCTTGCATGATGTAATCTTTACCTTCACTTCTAAGTGTTCCTGACTCACGTGCACCTGACCAGCCATTTGTTTTTACAAAATCTTCAAAGTTCATAACATCTGCCTTTGCAAAGCCATCTGCAATATCTGAGTGTATGCATTCTGCTCCTTCTTTTGCAGTGCTTCCTCTTTTAAGAGTCCAAGCACGAGACTCCATTTCCCCTGATGTATAAAAAGTAATAAGTTGAAGTAACCGGTAACTTTCTTTTATTAATGTATCAATACCAGGTTCAGTAAGGTTTGCTTCTTTTAAAAATAATCCCGCTTCTTCTTTTTTCATAGAAGAAAGCTCAAGTTCAAATGTAGCTGAAAGAGGAATAGCAGGGTTTGGTAAAACTTCAGGAATTTTTGTGTTAGTAGTTAGTTCATCAATATTATATGCATAAAGCATTGGCTTAATAGTAAGAAGATTTGTCATATGTAAAATCTTTTTTTCTTCCAGTGTTACATCTAGAGTGTTTAACAATTTTCCGTTCTGCAACCATGGGAGTGCTTTTTGTAAAATTTCAGCATGAGCCACCTCTTCTTTAGTCGGATCTCCTTTTAATTTCTTTTGTAAAGATGATAATCTTTTTTCAACGGTTTCTGTGTCAGCCATGATAAGTTCTAGCTGTATTATTTCTATATCATGCTTTGGATCTATATCACCATGTACATGGGTTACATTAGAGTCTGTAAAAAGCCTTACTACTTGGCAAATTGCATCTACTTCACGAATGTGTGAAAGAAATTGATTGCCAAGCCCTTCACCTTTATGCGCACCTTCAACTAGACCAGCGATATCAGTAAATTCAATGGTAGTTGATATTGTTTTAGCTGAAGAGGATGTTTCAGTAAGTTTTTTTAATTTTTCATCAGGAACTGCAACCGTACCAACATGAGGCTCAATTGTACAAAAAGGATAGTTCTCTCTAGGAACTTGTTTTTGAGTGATTGCTTGAAATAAAGTTGATTTCCCAACATTTGGAAGTCCGACAAGACCGATGGTTAGTTTTGAACTTGACATAGTGTTCTATTGGAATATAGCCATATACTTGTAAATTTTGCTTAGTTCCTATTACTTTATCTATAGTATTGAGAACTATCGCTCTTTTTGCGTTAAAATTCAAGTGGAAGGTACCCCAAACGTAAGACACTCTTTCTACGTTCTTAGTCATCATATAT
>CAZKTI010000080.1:0-4018 GCA_964555725.1 uncultured Gammaproteobacteria bacterium
CGGCTCGTTTAGAAATAGTCCGGAATCTAACGTAAAAAAAAAAAAACGTGTGGGGCTGTACAATAAAATTGAGACAAGTTATGGGGAAAGTATAAAATATGACTAAGGGACATTTTTCATGATGTTTACGATTTTAGCAATTATGGGAAAATGGAGCCCAAAATGGAGCCCCCCAAAAGGGTCATTTGGGTTCATCCAGACCCTAAAAATGAAAAATCCCAGTTTTTCCTACATTATTTGTAATCATGGCGGCGTTTATAGCAATAACGGCGTCGTTTGTTTTTTGCCAAACGTTAAATACACCACACACGATTGGATTAGGCGGGACCGCAGATTCTGCGACTTTTGTCGCAGGAGCTATGCGCCTTGCGTTTGATAAGAAATTTTTTACTAAAATAAAAATTATGTAATACAAAATTTTTTTTGTACTTTTAAAACGATGTAAACGTAGGAGGGGTGAAAAGGAATTTGCCGCTGCATCTCATGCAAGTTTCCACCTAGGGTCAGCGGTTCCGTATTCCGTAGGTCATACGCTTGCACAAAACAAGCTGCGTCATCAGTTCAATGTATAGCGCATATGCACATAGCATTGATTCACAGGTATACATTGAACTGATGATACAGCTTAAAGGAACATTGACATTTACAGGAGATCGATGGGCTCGACTCTCCTCAAAAGTTTAAGAAAATCTGCATACTGCCTGGAGTGACGCTGTCGAGGACCATAAATTGCCCCAACGCTCTGGTTGGCATAAACCCCCTATTCAACAAAAACAAAAATAAAGAGAAGCCCCATTAAAACAAAAACAAAACGTTTTAACTCTTTCATAGGGGGTTTTCTGTTTTAAAAAATGCTATACTTAATAAAAGTGTGCATAGTAAAATTATTTTTTAAATAAAGCTTAAGGTTACATGGAAGGACTTGTTCTAGGTTTAATTCAAGGAATTACTGAATGGCTCCCAGTCAGTTCTGAAGGAGTTATATTTTTAGTATCTCTTAATTTTTTTCAAAATCTTACAGCGCAAGATGCATTCAGATTAGCTTTATGGCTTCACCTTGGAACATTTTTTGCTGCACTAATTTATTTTCGAGATACTATCTCGCTTCTTTTTAAAGAATTATTTAATTGGAGGCAGGCTACAGAAGAAGTAAAAAATGTTTGGATTTTTTTATTGCTTGCGACGAGCATCAGTGGAATAATAGGAGTTTCCCTTTTAAAGGGTGCAGACGTTTTGCTTGAGCAATTAGCTAGTGGGAGAAAAATTTTTGGCCTTGATTTTTCAATAACAGAAATTATTATTGGTGCTATTGGTGGACTTTTACTTCTTACAGGTATTGCTCAATTTCTTACAAAAGCAGAGGGACGAAAAGAAGAAGGACAGATAAAAATAAGTGACAGTATACTACTTGGAATAGTTCAAGGATTTTCAGTTCTTCCAGGACTTTCCCGGTCAGGCCTTACCATAGCCGCATTACTTCTCAGGCGTTTTGAAAAGCAAACAGCACTTCAGCTAAGTTTTTTGATGAGTCTGCCAATAGTTTTAGGTGGAAATATTATTATTAATTTAGATAAGTCCTTTTTTACACTTGGTGCCATTCTAGGTCTTGCAACATCATTTATTTTTGGGTATCTTACCATTGAAGTATTGATGCGTATGGCACGAAAAGTAAATTATGGATTATTTGTCATTTTTTTCGGTGCAATCACTTTATTATCGCTAATAATTTATAATTATGTTCAAACTTCGACTACGTGAACCAAAAATTAGTGATACAGTAAATCCTGAGGTAAAACAACTGTTCCTTGGTAGAAATACTGTATTTTCACTTCTTGCTTTTATCGTTGGTGGTGTGCTTGTCGGAAATACTCTTTTTCATATAAGCACTACTGCTTTAGGGGATATTAATACATTTGTTATAGGGTTTACCTTATTTATTTTAGGTGGAGTGTTATCCAGAACATTTCGTAAGTAATTAACTTGCGTCATTTAAAAACTGTGCTACAATCCAATGACTATGAATATTGACTCTGTTTCACCAGGGAAAAATTTTCCTGAAGAAGTAAACGTTTATATTGAAATACCCGAAAATTCTAGTATCAAGTATGAACTTGATAAAGAGTCCGGGCTTGTTGCTGTAGATAGATTTATGTACACTGCAATGGCGTATCCATTTAATTATGGGTTTATTCCAGGAACCAAGGCAGAAGACGGGGACGCTGTTGATGTACTTGTACTTTCGAGTCAGCCCGTACATCCCGGTGTTTTAATTCCAGCACGACCAATAGGACTTCTTGAGATGGAAGATGAAGCTGGGCTTGATAATAAGATTCTTGCAGTCCCTACTGAAAAAGTTGATCCATATTATGCACATATTAAAGATATAACAGATATTGATGATGCTACAAAAGATAAGATAAAACATTTTTTTGAGTATTATAAAGAATTGGAAAAAGGAAAATGGGTAAAATTGAAAAACTTTGTTGATAGAAAAGAAGCACTTAAAGATATTGAAAAGTCAAAGTTGTAAAGAAGAGAGTGCATAACTATACCTCATGCCGGAGCTCCTCACGGGGCTCCTTTTGTTTGTGGGTTTTCAGAACGACTGACCTGTTTTGGGGCTAAGCCCCAAATCCGTCAGCCTATTCGACCATTTCGAATTTTTTTTCATCGAAACTGCAATCGGCGTACCTTTAGTACGCTTCTTTTGCTCCTCGAAAACAAAATCCGAACTGGTTCGAATTCTGAAACCCCTTTGTATATTCTTTAAAAAAATACAAACTTGCTCGAAATCTGAAATCCCTTAGTAATTTTTGAGTATGTTTGTGTTATACTGTATTTATATGTATCTTATTTTTGATATTGGCGGGACACATACCAGAGTAGCGTATTCAAATAACGGTAAAACTATTTCTGGCAAAACATCCTTTCCTACACCTAACACATTTTCTGAAGGTATTAAGCAAATTCGCACATCAGTAAAAGACTTTTCAATTGCTGGAAAAGTTTCCTATGCTGTGGGAGGAGTTGCAGGTCCTCTTGATCAAACAAAAGCAAAATTAGTAAATGCACCACATCTTCGTAATTGGGCAGGTAAACCTTTAAAAAAAGAATTACAAAAAATTGCTAAGTGTGGAGTTACACTTGAAAATGACACAGCGCTTGTTGGTCTTGGAGAAGCTACTCATGGTGCTGGGAAGGGGTATCGTATAGTTTCGTACATTACCATAAGTACCGGGGTTAATGGGGTACGCGTTGTTGATGGAATTATAGATAAAACTGCAATGGGATTTGAAATAGGACATCAGATAGTTAATCCAGGACATCCCACAAGAAAAACAATAGAAAAACTTATTTCAGGAACTGCTATTAAAAGAATTTATAAGAAGCAACCTTCTGAAATTGAGAGCGCAAAAATATGGAAAGAAATATCTGATTGGGTTGCCATAGGTATTGCAAATACTGCAGTATACTGGTCTCCGCATATAATTGTTCTTGGAGGAGGAGTGTCTAATGAATTGAAACATTATTTCCCCTACATAAAATCGAGACTTAAAAAAGAGTTAACTATTTTTAAAAAACATCCAGTAATAAAAAAATCTACACTGAAATCTACTGGTGGCTTGTATGGGGGGCTAGCTATTATACAAAATCAAAAAAGAAAATGATTGATATTTCTATTCCTTTAGCATCTAAAATGCTAACGTATCCAGGAAATCCAAAGTTTTCAAAAAAATCTAAACGTACTAAAACGTCTACTATTTCTACAATTACACTTGGAACCCACACTGGCACACATATAGACGCTCCAAAACATGTCTTTAAAAAAGGGATGCCAATTGATTCATATAATCTAAATGTTTTTAACGGAATTGTTCGTGTTATCGATTGTACTAGATCAGAAAAAAGTGTTTCTGTAGAAGTTTTAAAAAAAATAAAATAAAAAAGGGCGAACGCATTTTATTAAAGTGGAAGGTACC
The DNA here is from genome assembly GCA_964555725.1 of uncultured Gammaproteobacteria bacterium. Lineage (GTDB taxonomy): Bacteria > Patescibacteriota > Patescibacteriia > CAZKTI01 > CAZKTI01 > CAZKTI01. The sequence goes on from CAZKTI010000080.1 coordinate 3,981, forward strand.
CCTTTTTTAAGACACCAATTCTACGAGTGCGTTCGACC
>CAZKTI010000081.1:0-3849 GCA_964555725.1 uncultured Gammaproteobacteria bacterium
ATTCATATTTATGTATATTCAAAATATTTGAATATTACAATGTCTTACCTTTTTGCCATCTTCAAGAATTTTCCATGAGACGCGAACATCTTTTTTACATTTTGGGCAATTGAATTTGACGTTTGAAATATTTAATGGTGATGGAAATTGTATTCGCTGACCCTTCTCACCTTGTTTTCTTGCTTTAGTATGTTTTACCAATAGATTTACACCTTCAACTATTACTTTTCTTTTTTCACGATTAACAGAGATAACCTTTCCACTCTTTCCTTTGTCTTTTCCGGAAAGTACGGTTATCTTATCGCCTTTTTTAATTTTTAAAGTGTTTTTTATCATATTTTTATACTACCTCTGGTGCAAGTGAAATAATTTTTGTAAATCCTTTTGCGCGAAGCTCTCTTGCTATCGGACCAAAGATACGAGTACCTTTTGGCTCTTTTGTTTTTTTATCAATAATAACTACAGCGTTTTGATCGAATCTTACATATGTTCCGTCTTTCCGTCTTACCTCTTTTTTCTGACGAACTACAACTGCGTGATGTACTTGGCCTTTCTTTACCTGACTGTGCGGTTGAGCTTCTTTTATAGTTACCGTAATTACATCGCCAAGACGCGCGTAGCGTTTTTTGTATCCGCCAAGCACACGAATAACTTTAACGCCTTTGGCTCCGCTATTGTCTGCTACTGATAATTTTGATTCTGTCTGTATCATACTATTTTACTTTTTCTACAATTTTATATCTTTTAGTTTTTGATAATGGTCTAATTTCTTCTATTACAACCCTGTCGCCTTCTGAAATTTCAATTTTTCCAATATGTGAAGGATACTTTTTACTTTGTGTGTATCGCTTTCCATATCGTGGATGCACTTTTGTGCGCTCCACTTTTACAAGTGCTGTTCCTTGCATCTTAGTTGAAACAACGGTTCCATTTAGTCGTCTTTTCATTTTAGTCTTCTTTTCTATTGTTTTTTTATCTGTCATATATTTATTTCTTTGGTGCATTCATTAATGTAAGAATATGTGCAATTTTCTTTTTAAGTACGCGAATATCACGAACACTTTTTAAATCACGAACAACTGCTTTGAACCGTGCTTCACGTAGATTTGCACGAAGATCATGCAAAATTTTTGCAAGCTCTTCTGAGGTCTTCTTTTTTAATTCTGCCGGTATTGCCATATTAGTCTACGTACTTTTTAATAATTTTTGATTTTATAGGTAATTTGTATTTTGCTAGATTTAATGCCTCTGTTGCATCCTTTTCTGGCACACCATCAATTTCAAACATAACTATTCCTGGTTTTATTACTACTACATAATGATCAACTGGGCCCTTACCTTTACCCATAGGAACTTCTGAACTTTTTACAGTTACTGGCTTGTCTGGAAAAATACGAATCCATATTTTACCACCACGGGCAAGTCGTCTAGTCATTGCTCTGCGGGCTGCTTCTATTTGTCTTGCGGTTACCCAGGAAGAACCAAGAGCCTTTAAACCATATTTACCAAATGCAATAGTGGTTCCAGCTGTTGCTTTACCTTTTGAGCGGCCTTTATGCCATTTTCTGTGTTTTGTTTTTTTTGGGGCTAACATATTACTTTTTTATATTTTTATCCTCATTTGTTTTTTCTATATATTCACCACGGTAAATCCATACTTTTACACCAATTGCTCCATAAGTTGTTCTTGCTGCTCCTCTAGCATAATCAATATCTGCGCGTAGGGTGTGTAGTGGCACTTTACCGAAAAGTACTTTTTCTGAACGAGCGATTTCAGCACCATTCAATCTTCCAGCGACCATAATTTTTACACCTTCTGCTCCCGCACGCTCTGATTTATTCATTGCCTGCTTCATTGCCCGTCTAAAAGGCATACGTTTTTCAATATCTGCAATTACGCCTTGCATAACAAGCTCGGCTGAAAGCGCTGGATCTCGTACTTCTTGAATTGAAATATGAAGGTTATCTTTTTTTGTAAAAAACTCTTTCTGCACAGATTTTTTAATATCTTCGATACCAGTTCCACCACGACCAATAACAATACCAGGTTTTGCAGTGTGAATAATAATAGTTATCTTTGATGAATTTCTTTCTATTTCAACAGATGAAACCGCACCTTCTTTTAAAAGATTTTTAACAAATTTTTTAACAAGAACGTCCTGCTTCAAATGTTTTCTGAAATCTTGCTTGCTATACCACTTTGAAGACCATGTGTTAATAACACCTAATCTGAATACTTTTGGATGTACTTTTTGTCCCATAGAATTATCCTACTTTTCTATTAAATACTTTATTCATAAAACTTTTATTTGAACCTTTTTTCTGTTGTTTTTGTTCTGGGCCTGTTTTTGTAACATTCTGCTTTGACTCTTTAGAAATAGGCTCCTCTCCTTCAACAGTTTCTTTCTTTTCTTCAATTTCAGCTTTTTCTTCTTTTTCTTTCTCTAATTTTTCTACTTCCTTTTCATGTTCTCTTATACCTTCAACTTTTGTGGGTGCTTTAATATTAGAATGATCAACTTTCTTAATTTCTTCCTCTTTTACTCCTTCTTGTAAGCCAAGTTCTAACAAGATGTGTGTTGTTCTTTTTCTTAGAGGAGTTGCTCTTCCAAACGCACGTGGCATAAACCGTTGAAGCGTTGGGCCTTGGTTTGCAATAATCTTTTTTACTACAAGCTGATCTTTTTCAAGGTTGTACTCATTTTTAGCGTTTGCAGCAGCTGATCTTACTAATTGTAATACTGGGCTGCTAGCTCCCTTATTCATGTTTTGCAATTGAAATTCAGATTCTATTACCGGCATACCAACTACAGCGTCAGCGACTAGCTTCACTTTTCGTGGAGATATTCTTATGTTGTTATGTTTTACGGTAAATTTCTTAGACATATATTTTATTTACTTGCTGATTGCGCTGCTTTCTTAGCTGCTTCTTGAGTTTTTTGTTCTAGCTCTTTTTGAATTTTACCACCGTGTCTGTGAAATGTTCTTGTTTTTGAAAATTCACCAAGTTTGTGACCTACCATATTTTCAACAACAAATACTGGGATGTGGATTTTTCCATTATGTACACCAAATGTAAAGCCAACCATTTCTGGTGTTATAGTTGATTCGCGTGACCATGTTTTTATTACTGTTTTGTCCCCCTGCTTTACCTTTGAAAGTTTTTTCAAAAGTTTTGGATGGGTGAATGGTCCTTTTTTTAGACTTCGTGACATATTATTTCTTTCTTCGTTTAATGATAAATCTTGAAGATTTCTTTTTTGATTTTCTTGTTCTAACACCAAGCGCTGGTTTACCCCATGGTGTTTTTGGGTGCTTCAAACCAATAGACTGGTTTCCTTCTCCACCGCCATGTGGATGGTCTACTGGGTTCATAGCTTTTCCTCTAACTGTTGGTTTAATGCCCATGTGTCTTTTTCTTCCTGCTTTTCCGATTCTTACATGAATGTTATCTGGGTTTGAAACTGTACCAATTGTTGCAAAGCAAGCTTTTTGAATATTTCGTATCTCTCCTGAAGGCATTTTTATAAGAGCATATGGCCCTTCAACGCTCATTAACTGCGCTCCTTGTCCAGCACTTCTTACCATTTGGCCTCCCTTACCAGGGGTCATTTCGATATTATAAATAGTTGATCCAGAAGGGATTTCTGAAAGAGGAAATCTGTTACCGTGTGTTACTTCTTTTCTTTTTTGAGATGTAACTACTATATCGCCTTCCTTCATACCTGCTGCTGCAAGAATATATGCATTAGTACCATCACTTTGGTATTTAATACGTGAAATAAATGCACTGCGAATTGGATCGTATTCAATGGTCTCAACTATTGCTGGGTCATCGTATCTAGTTCG
>CAZKTI010000082.1:0-3760 GCA_964555725.1 uncultured Gammaproteobacteria bacterium
AACTTCTAGCGCGTCTGCATAATCGCTGACTTTTTCATCGATGTCTTGCGCTAAAAGAGTTGCTTCTTCGTGATCTTCAGTTTGAGAAATTTCTGTAAGTGTTTCATTTGCGCTATTTACGTTTTCTTCAAATTCTTGAAGTACAGTTTCTACCTGTTCTGCTTTTATCTCATCAGATTCTGGTTCTGCAATAATCTGCTCTAATTCATCTATTCGTTTTCCTGCAAATGTAATGTCTAGCTTTGCTTTTTCTTCCTCAGAAGGAGTAAGTGCTTTTTGTACTTTTTCTGAAACAAGCTTCACGTTATATAATGTATCACCTGGGAGTGTGTCTTGTGCTGCGCTCACGGTAAATATACCTGACGTTAATACAACGATAGATATAGAAAGAAATGCTCCTGCTGGACGAAGCAGCATAAGCGTATTATTTGATGGAAAAAATGCTCCCAATGAAATTTTTTCTTTTTTATTTGAAGTTTCCGCTGCTGATACATCAACTTTATTAGTAATTTGTTCAGCATTACGACGAACGTCTTCCTCGACTACTGCCATTAGAAGGTCGCGGTTTCTTGTAAGCCACTTTTTATTTGGCTCAACTTTTTTTAGCTTCTTTATTGTTTTTAGAATTTGATTGTCGTTCATCGTTATTACTAGATACTAATTCTTTAAGTGATTGCATTGCTCTTGAAAGCTGTGTGCGAACTGCATTATTATTTTTATTAAGGATTTCTCCTATCTCGCGTGTTGAAAGATCTTCTACATGTTTTAATAATATTATTTCTCTGTACTCTTCTTTTAACTCTTTTAGTATTTCATACATCATGTCCATATCACTTGTATGCTCAATCGACTTTCGCATTGTGTCATCCATTAATTCTGAAAGTTTTGATACCATTTCATCACCTACGTCTACTTGCACTGATTGTGACCGCGTTCGGTAGTAGTCGATGATAAGGTTGCGGGCTATACGATAGACAAATGCTTTAATGCTCCGTATCTCTTCTTTCTCATCTTTGAGATAGCTCCAAGTCTTTAAAAATACTTGGGACGTTATGTCTTCTGCTTCCTCAACTGTACTTACTTTGTAGAGCACAAATCTATAAATGTTAGGTGCGAGCTCATCATACAAATGTGCAAAGCTTTCCGTATCTCCGAGTTTTATTTTACCGATTCGGTACTTTTGTATAATGCGTTTTTTCATAATAATAGACGTATAAACACCAGTTTTGTTACAGTTATAATATTAAAAGATTCTTATTTATAAGTAATTTTTAGTGAAAAGTCAATGGTTTTTAGCACTTTTTACTATTTTTGTATAGATTAGTGTTGACAAATTTTATTTTATAAGTACAATACTACCATATGCCACAAAGTAAAAAATCAGATGAACAAAACGATTTGCGTGTCTCGGTTTCTGAAGCTGCGAAGATGTTTGGAGTAGACCAAATAACTATCAGAAGGGCTATCAAAGAAAAGGATTTAAGATATATTGTTGTAAGGAATCGATACCGTATATCCTTTGCGAGTCTATTGAGATGGTCACAGGGTAGGACTTCAGTAAGAAATAAACTTGCTAAAAAAGGTTTGGGTCAGTTTGTGGATAAATGGAAGATCTCTAATACATTATACTCTCCTCGACCAGGAAGAGATACCGATAAATAAAAAACACCTTTGAACAACTTTATGTAGGTGTTAAATAACTCTAATAAGAGGTTAGCTGTATGGTTATCTCTTTTATTTTACTTTCATCTGATATTACTTCTAATGTAATAACGTCTTGTGGCTTGTATTGTGATATTAGATCGGTTAATGTCTTATCTTTTGTGATTGGCTCATTTTGTACCGACAAAATAACATCTCCTTCAGAAATATCAGTATTTAAAAGTGGGCTATCAATTGCAAATGCGTTCGTACCTGGCAAGTCGCGAATCCATGCTCCATGATTTACTGGAGGTAATTCATCTTTAGAAAGTCCGATTAAGTCATCGATATGGAGATATGTTAATCCTAAATATGGCCTCTTTATAAAAGCTCCGCGAAGGACTTGGTCAAGACTATTTTCCCAATCAGTACTAAACATATTTCCTTTACTGTCTGTCATGCCTATAACTCTTCCTGCTAGGTCATACACAACTGCGTGACTACTTATGCCTGGGCCTTCTCCTACAAAAGATATTGAAAAAATACTAAATGGATTTTCTGTTATTTTTTCAATATTTTTCTCGTCATCAAACATACTTATTGTTCCTACATAAAGAGAATGTATTCCGGAACGAATAATAACAGTTTCTCCTAAAACTAAGTCGTCTGTACTTCGAAATCGTGTGATTGGCAAATTTATGTCAGGAGTTACTTTAAAAAATACCAGATCAGAATTATTATCTTGTACCACTTTATCTATTTTATGCCCAATTCTATTTTCGCTTTTTATTATATCTACAACTACGTCTTTTTCTTGTTCATTTACTACATTGCTTGATGTAAGAAACCATCCATCACTTGTAACTGATACTGCCTGACCTATAACATCGCTTGGGTTAAAAAATGGCTGGTTGTTTAATTTATTTTTTCTTTCAGGATAAATGTAAGCAATTTGCTCTGAACTCCCCCTTAAAACATTAGTAACCGCTGTATCAAGTGATACAGTTAATTCGCGCGGCTGTTCAAAAATAATAGGCTGATTTCCTCTTCCTATAGAAAATGGGGAGAATATTCCCAGAAGTGGTATTGATGTAATAGTCTGAAAAATGAAAAACATTGTTATTGCCCCAATAAAACCAAAAAAAGTAGCTACTGCTGCGACTATTGCTAGATTTTTTTTATAATTTGAATGAAACATCCCTGTACTAATAGAGGCTTAGGTGTCTATGAGACACGCCTCTCTTAATTGAGTAAAGTTTTATAGTACTTTGATTATGTTTTGTGAATATCATGTAGTTTTTTATTGTAGTAAAAGCCCCAATTAGTTCAGGGACCAGTATCTATACTAATATATTTTTCTGATAAGTCATGGTGTATTTACTTTAGCAAAAGCCTTTATTCAGTCCAGGGATTATTGCCAAGGTGCACTTGCTAGCACTGCGGTTATTAAAATTGCTCCCCAAATGAGATACCTTCTTATTAGGAGAGGTGAAATTATACTCGTTAGCTCACATCTGCTTAAACCTGTTACTACATAAAAGCTTATTGTTACCACGAGTCCTTTTACCCAAAAAGATGTTGGCAGAACCATTAGTACGGCGAATACCTCTGCTATCAGAATCATAGAAATAATAGCAAAAAATGAAGCAAAACGCCACGTTAGATGGCTTGCAAGCATAACATGCATAAATAGAAGATATACTAGTGGGAGAAGTATTGCAACTGCAATAAAAAATGAAAACTCAACCACTACCATTGCGGCGTATAAACTACTAGTAGTAAAAAAAATTATGTAACTATTAATGTAAGAAATTAGATTGCCTCTAAAAATAAGCCATCGCTTATCATGCAGTGTGTAGTTTAATGTGTGAAGCCATAATCCTGATAATATCGTAGCAATTCCTATAAGTATGTACTGCAACAAGCCAGCTTCGGTAAATAATAAAGCTATAAATGTTGAGCTCCACAAAAAAATTGGTGTTGAAATGTAATTAAGCGTTGACCATTGCAACGTTCTTTTTGTGAGAAGTGTAATCCCTATCCACAATACAAATACTATAGAGGTTAAACCTATCCACTCAATTTGTGTTGATACTGAAATAAGCAGCACTGACAGTGC
>CAZKTI010000083.1:0-3705 GCA_964555725.1 uncultured Gammaproteobacteria bacterium
AGATGATATAGAATATTCACCAAATGTTGCATTGTTACTAAATATGTATCAGGCGCATTTGGATTACCATGGGAGTTTGAAAAATTATTATCAGGCAAAGATGAACATTTTTAAATATCAGAAAGAGGGCGATATTGGATTTACATATCCATTTAAAAAAAATATAAACATTCCTAAAAAAGACATTCCTCTTATAGGAAAACACAATCTTTTAAATATTTATGCTGCGGTTTCAGTAGCAAAACTATTTAAGATATCTGATACGAATATTAAAAAAGCAATTAAGAATTTTAAACCACTTCCTTACCGTTTAGAAAATGTAGGAATGCATAAGGGAATTATTTTTTATGATGATTCTATTTCTACAACGCCGGAATCTACAATAGAAGCACTACACGCTCTTAAAAAGGTAGATACTATTTTTCTTGGTGGATCAGATGAAGGTTTTAATTATAAAGAATTAGAGAAAACATTAAGAGCAAAAAAAGTTAGAAACATAGTTTTATTTCCTGATACTGGTAAGCGAATATTACGTTCAGAGAGAGGGTTTAATGCGTTACATACCAAAAGTATGAAGGCTGCTGTTTCGTTTGCATATAAAAATACAAAACCTGGAAGCATATGTTTATTGTCCACTGCATCCCCGAGCACATCTATATGGAAGAATTATATTGAGAAGGGTAGTGAGTTTCAAAAATATATTAAGTCAATATAACTTTTTTTGATTTTATTGGTTTTCCAAAAAATTTACTTCCTAGTTTTTGAAATCTATCTGTGATGTCAGTAGTATAGAATTCTCTTTTAGATTTTTTTGTTAAATATTTTTCATATTCGGGATGCCTTTTTAAGTAATCTTTTAATTTTACAGCAACTATTTTATTTTCGTTAATTATTTTTATTTTAGCTTTTTTTGATTTAAAAACTTTTTTAATTTCATTTTCAAGAAGTCCATAATGGGTACATCCCAAGATGAGCGTGTCTATACCCTTTGCTATTAAGGGATTTAAATATGATTCTAAAATAGGCTTTATTATTTTATTATTTTTTTCTCCTGCCTCAACAATAGGAACCAATAGTGGACACGCTTTTTGATAAACCGAAGTATTTTTATTTAATTTTTTTATTTCTTTTTCAAATGCTTTTGATGCGACACTGCTTTCTGTTGCAATGACACCAATTTTATTATTTTTAGTTATTTTTACCGTTTCTTCTATGCTAGGTATAATTACACCAAGTACGTTTCTATCAGGGAAATTTTTTGGCAGGTATTTTTGCTGAATTTTTCTTAGTGCTTCTGTTGATGCTGAATTGCAAGCAATTATAATTAGTTTGCAGTTTTTTTTAAATAAAAATTTTACCGCTTCTTCAGTATAAGTGTAAATAATATCTTCAGACCTAGAACCGTAAGGTGTACGCGCACTATCTCCTAGATATATAAAGTTATATTGAGGCAAGTTTTTGACGATTGATCGCATTATGTCTAAACCGCCAAATCCAGAATCAAAAATTCCTATGTTCATATTTTTTAGTATATCATAGCGATATATTTTGTGTTTTTTTAGACACATTATATACTGTGGGTATGCCTAATAAAAAATTAAAAGTTGCCGTTTTATATGGTGGCATTTCAAATGAGCGCGACATTTCTATAATGACAGGTAAAAACATTATTGGTGCATTAGATATAAAAAAATATAGTGTACACCCCATTGAAATTGCAAAAAACGGAAGCTGGAAACTGAAAGAAAAGGGGAAAACAAGAGTGCTTACTGTTTTTGATGACCACGGTGGCCATGTAAGAAGCGATTTAAAAAAATTTGATGTTGTTTTTATAGGTTTACATGGAAAATATGCAGAAGACGGAACTATCCAATCTATTTTGGATTTAATACAAGTTCCTTATACTGGTTCTGGGGTTATGGCAAGTGCGCTTGGAATGAATAAACTAAAAGCATTAGAGCTAACTTCTAGTATTGGTATAAAGACCCCGAAGTTTATAGAGATTTTAAATGGATTTAAAGTAAGTTCTGTAGAAAAAAAGATAGGATATCCGTGCGTGGTAAAACCAAATAATTCCGGCTCAAGTGTCGGTGTATGTATTGTGAAAAACAGAAAGGAATTATTAAAAGCTATAAGAAACGCTTTTAAGGAAGATGACAGGGTATTAGTAGAGGAGTACATAAAGGGGAGAGAGTTTACATGTGCAGTGATGGGTAATGCAAGAAAAACAAAACTTTTTACTTTTCCACCTATAGAAATTAAAAGTTCTGAAAAGTTTTTTGATTATCACGCGAAGTATTTTTCAAAAGATACAGAAGAAATATGTCCTGCCCCCATAAATAAGAAGTTAACAAAAAAAATTCAGGAACTTTCTTTAAAGATTCATGAAATACTTGAATGTGATGGTGTAACACGGTCAGATTTTATGTTTAAAAATAAAACGTTTTATTTTTTAGAAATTAATACTCTTCCTGGAATGACTTCTGCTAGTTTATGTCCGAAATCAGCAGAGGCAATAGGGATGAGCTTTTCAAAATTTTTAGATGCCCAAATCACACTTGCTTTGGAGAAATAATTAAAAAATAAAAATCCCTTATGCGATTAAGAGATTTGAGTTTCTACAATGAGCGTCGTGGCGAGTAGGTGGATAGCGATGAATGCGTACCACCATGGATGCGGAGGGAGCTTGAAGAAAGCATTCCATTCATTATCGAAGTGTTCTGCTCTCACAGCTTCGAGATGCTTTCCTGGATATATAAGAATTTTCGGAAGTGTTCCAGGCTTTATGGAATGCTGAAACAGTACCACCCTTTTATCGTTGAATGGGTAGAACCAGAAGATTCCCCAGCCATGGATAAAAGTATTATCGTGCACGAAATGCAGAAGCGACCCCAGTGTGAATGAAAGTGCCAGTGAAAGAGGGTTTACCACGTTAACTACAAACATTGCGCTGAGAGAAAGCAAGAAAATTGCTGGAAGAAAGAGAGTGGGAAAGTGTGTGTATGAGCGATGCTTGTATAGTGTCTCGGAGTTCCACTCTTTCCACGCTAGATGATATACACCATCTATATCAGGTGCATATGCTCCTAACACCCCAGCGACTAGAATATCCCAGCTCATTTCAACGTTTGTGATTGTCGAGATAGCCACAGCTCCGATGATCCCGAGAGAAAGATCTAGAGAGCCATCAAGAACTATGGTGAACAGCTTTTTTCTTTTCACAAGATATTACCTCCATTTGATACTATATACGTCTAATCTGGATGAGTAAAGATTTCTTACAATTAAGTAATTAAAGTATGTTTTTGAATAAATTATTTTATACTTTTTGCACCAAGCCAGGATAGTTCAAAGATTTTTTTAAATGCGCTTGCTAATTCCTCACTTTCTATAATTATTCCGAATTTTTCTTGGCAAGAAAGTAGAGCAATTTTATTATCGTAGATATTTATTTCTGGTGTGAAGGAAAATTTTTCTTTGTCTATTAATGTAAGCGTACTGGTTTTAGCGTCTGAGGATTTTGCCATTTCTTTTGCTAATTCTGTATGTGGAATTATAGAACGGATATTTTCAAGATCTTGGTTATATCTTTTGTAGTATTCTGGGAATTTGTTTGGCAAAGCTTTTTGCATACTTTCAATAGAGGAGTATGAGCGTATTGTTTCTTTTGATGTTTTTGTGTCTTCATATACTTTTTGCAAACCT
>CAZKTI010000084.1:0-3692 GCA_964555725.1 uncultured Gammaproteobacteria bacterium
GAAATTACTGTTCTTGCCTCGCCATTAATTAGTACACCTGTTTCGTTTTCTTCTGAACCAATTCTATAATCTAATGGGGATGCAAGAATAATAAAGTCTTCGAGTTCATACAGACCAACACGTATAGTAGGCTCAACCATTCTAATACTTTGTTCGAATATTTCTGGCTCTTCGTATACAACTGGAGTAGATGTTGAAAAAATTCCTTCTTCTACAAAAATGTCTCCTTCATATAATGTTACATTTCCCTCTGACTCTTTCGTATCTAAAATGTTTTCTTCTAATAACTCAACTTCGGCAACTTCCTCAACGACTGGTTCAGTGATTGGTGTGTCACTATCTCCTGCACTTCCATCTATAATGCTTTCTTGGAGTTCTGTATACTCTCCATTTACTATTACTTCTTCAGAAGGCGCTTCTCCTTTTACATTTAGTGTAATGGTTACGGTACCGCCTTCAATTTTATTGTTTCCTCCATACAATTCGAAGGTTTCTGTGTATATTCCTCCATTTTCTGGTGCTTTTATGGCAAATCTTAATAATCCTGTTTCACCAGGGATGACTGAGTTTTCTGTTAGTTTAGTTATTTCTGAGCTATTTTTCCAAAATTCATGGTACATTTCTGAATTGCTTTTTGAAATTAATCTTACATATGCGTCGTTGTTATTAAACCATGTGTACGAGCCTTGATTTAAGAATGTCGCATCTATTGTTATCCCTTTCCCTGAGTCTATGTTAATTGTTGAGTAAGACTGACTGTGCAATTTACCGTTCCATTTTTCTGAAGCTGTCGTTTGAGCGTTTGCTGTTCTTATGCCTACTAAATTATGAATTGTTTCACGCAAAGATAAAACTATTGGCTTTGCTAAATAATTTTTGTTGTATTCTTTTTCGGTAACTTCTTTTTCAAATGTCGCTTCTTCTGCTATTACACTTTTTACCCACCATGCATTTTGTGTTTTACCGTACCATTCAACTTTTGCCATAACATTACTTGCAAACATAGTCATACCTATGACAAACAAAAAAGCAACTACGATACTTGTGGTTGCTCCCCAGGTTGATGGCTTACTTGCTTCTTTAATTTTTTTTGATGCTACCCATCCTATATGTTCTACAGCAGTTTCAACAAAAAGTGGTTCTCGGCGAGACGCCAAGCCTGACTCAAATTCTATGTTTAAATCTTTTATCATTTTTGTTTATGTTTTGTTTTTTACTTTATATAGTATAGCATAGAAAATGCTTTTGGTCAACAAAAACTTTATAACTTTTATTATGCTTACTTATTAGCGAGACTTTATTTTGTTTTATTTTTATCAAGTAATGCTTCGAAGATTTTTTTATTTGATAGTACAGTGCGAATGTGTTGTTTGATTGCAGATACCCTTGCTGGCTCTTTTTTTTCGATTCCTGCAGCTTGAGGGTCTCTCATTTTTATCATTTCCCATTCTTTATTTATATCATCTTCACTTATTTCTACTTTTAGTTCTTTTGATAGTTCTGCGAGAATCAAATTTTTTTTGAGTCTTTCAACTGCAGCGTCTTTAAAGCCAATTATCATTTCATCTTCTGTCTTTTTAATATGTGTTAAATAATCCTCCCACTTAAGCCCCTGCCGTTCTATCATTTGTTTGTTTTCTGCTAACATTCTTTTCTGCTCATCTTCAATGAGTATCTTAGGCATTTCAGTAAAAGAACTTTTACTAACTAGTGTGTTAAGAAGCTCTGCTTCCCTACGTCCTTTTTCTTTTACAACTTTTTCTTCTTTAAGGTTGTCACGAAGCTGATTTTTTAGGTCTTCTACTGTTTTAAATGGACCCATTCCTTTAGCAAACTCGTCATTTAGTTCAGGTAGTGTACGTTCAAACACTTCTTTTATAGAAATATCTGCTTCAATCTGTTTTCCTGCTAATTTTTTCTCCCAAAAGTCTTTTGGCATGGGTAATGACGCTTCTTTTTTCTCTCCTTTTTTCATTCCTTCTATTTTTTTAGAAATTCCAGGGTATAACTCCTCTTTTCCCATAAAAATGTGGTGGTCTTTGTGAGTAGCGCCTTCTATTGGTACGTTGTCTAATGATATTTTTACTGATGCAATGACGTGATCACCGTCTTTTACTTCTCTTTCTACTGCAACCTCTGTTGCTCTTGCCCCTAAAAGATAGTCTATACCGTCTTGTATCTCTTTTTCTTCAACTGCTACTTCTTTTTCTTCAACAGTTATATCTTTATAACTTCCTAGAGTTACTTTTGGTATAAGTGCTAGCTTTGCTTTATAAATTATTGAGTTTCCTGGAGCACATTTTACAACTGTGACATCTGGATTTCCGATGAACCGTACATCTTGCTCGCGAATTGCATCTGGGAGAGTATTTCTGATTACATCATTTAAAGCAGTTTCATATAGGGTCATTTCTCCATAAACTTTTTTTGCATGTTCACCTGTTACTTTGCCAGGACGAAATCCCTTTGGCGGGTCTTCCAAAGATAACTTTTTTGCAGCGCCTTCAAGAAAAGGTTTTAATTTATCTTCTTCAACTTCAATGGTTAATTCGATTTCGCTTTCTGAAATTTTTTCTTTTGTTACTTTTGACATAGAAATAATATCATACCAGAGAGAGCGGATGAGTCAACCCTTTTAAGGTCATATGACTATTTTGTTAGTTCAAAAAATATTGAAATTATTCCACCAACAACCGCTAGTATAATAAGTGTAATAATAACGCCTGTATGCGTAAAAAATTTGTGGTGAATTACCCGTTCTGCATCTGGTTTTTTTTCTACCCTTTTTTTCAGTTTTAGATAAATTAAAAAAATTACAACACCTGAAATGGTAAAGCCTATAGAACCTGAGATACTTATAGCGGAAAGAAAATTATCAAAGCCCATAAAATAAAAAAGTAATGGCACACCCATTGCTATAAACCAGGAAGTGCTTTTTGGTAAATGGTAATCCTCCATAAATAATTTTTTTATAGCAAGTCCAAGTGCAAGAAATGATGTAAACGTTGTTAAAAGTCCAAATACCAAACCAAATTTATAGAGGACTGACGGTAGAAAAGGTTGTAGTCCTGATAATGAATCTGTTGATGTAACACCACCACTTAACCTAAGAACTGACCATATAAACATGATATATACCAGCGCTGATATAGTTACGCCCAAAAAGGTAACTCTATTTACTTTTTTTTCTTGCTTTGGGAAAAGTTCAATTATTTCAGGAAGTATCGCAAGTCCCCACAATGAAAATAAAATAACACCATATGGTGCCCATGAATTTTCATGTATACCTATGCTTATAGGATTATAAGTACCTTTAAATATGCTAAATATAAAAAAAGAAATTATCATTATGCCGAGGAGCATCAATATGATAAATTCTGTTTCAACTACTGACTTGAACCCTTTCCATATGAGTATTGCTCCTATTGTAAAAAAGATCATAACATAGAGATATGTATGTGAGCTTGGCTGATTCAATAGCTGTGCTAAAAAACCTCCTCCAACAATAAGGTAAGCTAATTGCGCTCCAAAAATACCAAAACTTTCTGAAAATGCTGTTATATGTTTTGCCCATTTTCCTAAATATTTTTCTGCGTGTCCTGGTAAATGATGTTTTTCTTTAGAGTGCACACCAATCTCAGCATAAAAGTGGTGCAAAAGTACCACCCCTACTGTCATCACTGAAAAATATG
>CAZKTI010000085.1:0-3678 GCA_964555725.1 uncultured Gammaproteobacteria bacterium
ATGGAAGAAGAAAATCAATCTCAAGAAAATAGCGTAAATCCTGTAGAGGAACAACCAATCGAAGAAAAACCCAAGAGTAAAAAAGGTTTAATAATTACTACAGTAGTTTTATCCTTTTTAATTGTTGGCGGAGCGGTCGCAGGCTATTTTTATATTACTAGCTCAGCTACTAAAATTGATACCCCTACACCCATTGTTGTGAATGATATTGAGGAAGAAGAGACTTATGAATTAGCAGGCACGAGCTATACTTGTAATGAGCTAATAGATTTAATTAAAATCGAACCCATTGATTTTGGTTCAAGTTATACAAAATGGATTGATGAAAACAGATATTTATACTTTCATATATCAGATAGACCAGCAAAGGATTTTGACCTCTATCTATTTGAAAAAAATAAATCCAATGACTGTCTAACCAAATTAGACGAGATACGTTCAGGAGGTCCAGGAGGATATTATGATTACACGCCTGCATTTACCAATAATAGCGTCATAAACATATCATATAGCGATGGTGACATAGGTGGTTTTTGGGAGGATACAACTTATTATGACTTGGATAGTAAAACAGTTAAGTTAATCGCACGGAAAAATAGTAATAGCTCGTTACAGTTTGAATTAGATGGTAGTTTTTATAATATAGACCCAGATATTTCTATAACACCAAGTGGTGCTTGTAACTTTTTTGATGAGGGCAACGCTAATAAGGATATTGATATAGTTATTACAGATATAGAAGTCAATGAAGTAAGTCAAAACGTACTTCCCGAAGTATTAGCTTACACGGGTAAAAGCTTTGATGATTGCAAGCCAATTACTATTAACAGCTTTACTGTCAGTGAAAACTTAAATACCGCTATGGTTTCATATACATTGTTAGGTAATTTTGAAATAGACTTAAAACCAATTTATATAGGCAGAGAACCAGTAATTACATCCAAATTTGATGAGATAAGAGTTTATATCAAAGAGGATGAAGTAAACAATTATGTTGTTATAAACACTAAAGGAAATGAAGAAATAATTGATGAGGCACAAATATCAGATGATAGTAAAATCGGCACACTATTACGATTTAGAGACCCATATATTACTCCTTCTGGGCGATATGTAGTATATACAGCTGGAGGTTGGGAATGGGCATTCAAACGCGTTTATGATTTACAAACAAAAAAGCTACTCGCATCTTTTGATTTAGGTACACACACTTTTGGTTTCAATAACGATGAAACAAAGTTATTTTTTTGTACAGCAAGCGAATTTAGTGGAAAGTACGAGGCATCGGTATACTCACTTCCTGAATTTAGTTTAGTTAAAAATCTTCACGAAATTTATAAGCTTGATGAAAAAGTTGGTATCGCATCAGACTGTACATTAGATGATAATAATATATTAGTGATACAGTCATACTGTCCTTTTGGACAATGTGAAAGTACAACTGCTGAGTTTGACCTAAATACCAATCAATATAAAACTGAACCGAAGCCTTCATAATTTACGCCCATACCCCAACCTCGTCTAACTCTTCCTTAATACCTACCCAATCTAAAGTTCTAAACTCATCCAATACGCGGAGCCAGATTTTTAGAGCCAATGTTGGCTCTATTTATTTTAAAAAAAGGGTATTGGGGGGTCGGATTCAGAACTGTGGTATAATTAAATTATGTTTGAAAGTTTAACTCAAAATATCACATTAGATTTTAATAATTTTAGTGTAGGCCTGGCATTATTTATCTTCATAGCTTATTTTATTATTGACGCATTATTTGCTTATTACACACTGTCCATTACTGGATACCATGCGATAACTGCTGCAACATCAGGATTTCTTATATACTTTTTACTGGCATTTGGCGTTATAAATTACGTAGAAAATTATCTATATGTTTTCCCGCTTGCTTTTGGTTCGTGGTTTGGCACTTACTTTATGGTAAAAAAAGAAAAAAGACAGGAAACATCCTTTACTTAAATCAATAAAAGAATTAAGTTATCATTTTCACCTTAAACACTAAATGGCTTAATCTGCAATATTACTATTATTAATTATATGTTACTCTAAAAAAATATGGATTATATAATTGTTATAACATTAGTATTGATGTCGGGTCTTTTCTCTGGGCTAACGCTAGGACTCTTAGGCTTAGACAAGAATGAGTTAAAAAGAAAAATATCTCTTGGTAATAAACAGGCTGAAAAAGTATACTCGGTAAGACGTAGAGGAAACTTACTTTTATGCACTCTTCTTTTAGGAAATGTTGCCGTCAATTCAACTCTTGCTATTTTCTTAGGTAATATAGCTAGTGGTGTGATGGCTGGGCTCATTGCTACTGGATTGATCGTTGTCTTTGGAGAGATACTACCGCAAGCAACATTTTCAAGGTATGCCTTACAAGTTGGAGCAAAGACTGCGTGGCTAGTAAAAATATTTATAGTTATTTTACTCCCTGTTTGCTGGCCCATTGCGTGGGTACTAGATAAAGTATTAGGTGAAGAGATGGCCACTATATATTCGAAGAAAGAATTAATGAAGATTATTGAAGAACACAAAGGGTCTAAAGACAGTGATGTTGGTGTAGAAGAAGAAAAAATTATTAAGGGTGCGCTTTCTTATGCAAATAAAAACGCTGAGCAAATAATGACCCCAAGAACTGTAGTGTATATGTTACAAAACAACGTAATTTTAGATAAAGCTAAACTTGAAAATATAAAAAAGGAAGGGTTTACAAGAATACCCGTCTATGGAAAGTCTAAAGATAACATTGTAGGAATCCTATATTCGCATGATTTAATCAATATAAAACCCGGTACTAATATTAAATCATTAATTAATAAAGAAAAACCTTTAATGGTATTACGTGATGCTCGCTTAAATCAACTTCTTGATATATTTATTAAGTCTAAGGTCCATTTAGCTTTTGTACAAAATAAATACAAAGGAATTGATGGTGTGGTTACTTTGGAGGATGTACTTGAAGAAATAATAAGACAAGAAATAGTTGATGAAACTGATAAAGTTACGGATATGCAAAAAAAAGCATTGAGCAAGTAATCGCGTTTTCCTCTCCCATATTAGTTCGAACATCCTCTATTAATCCACTCCATAATACAAAAGGTGACCTTCGGGTCGCCTTTTGTATTATTGGGAGGATATGAGTCGAACTGTGGTATACTTATTGCATATGGAAGAAGAAAATAAACCAGCTTGGCAACAAGATAACAATAAATAAAATCTAGTAGAGGAACGGCCAATAGAAACTCCTAAAAGTAAAAAGGGATTAATTGTTACTATTATAGTAGTAGTAATTTTAGTTCTTGGGGGAGGGGTCGCAGGTTATTTTTATATCATTAGTCCACCTTCTACTGTTGATACACCGATATCTGTTGTAGAAGATAAAAGCATTCAAGAGCCAACAGCAAACACTGAAAATGGCTTAAGCTTAGTAAAAGAGGATATTGATATATGTTTTAATAAAGTAAGAAATGAGTGGGTGAGATTACGCCCTGGTGATATTGCCGACCTCAGTATTGAAAATGAAGCAGGTGAAGTCCTGGATGTTAACACAAAAGGATTTGCTTTCAACAAAAATGCTCACTATCTTAATGATTTTAATAATAATGACACTGGAAGGTACCCCAAACGTAAGACACTCTTTCTACGTTCTTAGTCATCATATA
>CAZKTI010000086.1:0-3664 GCA_964555725.1 uncultured Gammaproteobacteria bacterium
TATATGATGACTAAGAACGTAGAAAGAGTGTCTTACGTTTGGGGTACCTTCCAATCTGCAAATTTATACCCTTGGCGCTCTGCTACGAGCTTGTGCAGATTCTCATCTTTCATAATTCTCTGCTCAACTATAACATCAAGAATATTTTTTTTCTGTTTTTTTGAAATATTCTCAATACTTGCAAATTTCTCACTCGTGATAAAACCTGGTTGCACTAAAATCTCTTTTAAAACATCTGACTTAATGGCCATGTTATAACAAATTATTTTTTATTTTTGTTATTGCTTGCGCAATACTAATATCAGTTTTTACTAAATAATCATTTGCTCCCAGCTTTATCCCCTCATTTACATCTGATTCCTGCTCAAGGTTAGATAGAATGATTACCGGTGTTTGCTTAGTTTCTGGATTATTTCTCATTTGCAAGAGTACATCAAACCCATTTTTCATTGGCATCATGAGATCTAGAAGTACTAAGTCTGGCTTTTCACTTTGAATTTTATGCCACCCTTCTTCACCATTACTTGCTTCAATAAATGTAAACCCAGCACTTGTTAGTTGGTCGCGAAATACTTTTCTGTAAAACTGATCGTCTTCTACCATTAATATTTTTTTTGATTTTAGATCTTCCATACTTTATTCCACAAACGGCATCTTAAAATAAAAAGTAGATCCAGATCCTTCATTTTTTTCAAATCCAATTGTTCCTCCACTCTGCTCAATAATAGCCTTACTAAGATATAACCCAAGCCCTGTTCCTCTTGTGTCTAGGTTGGTCGCTTTGTCACTTCTAAAAAATTTAGTAAATACTTTTTCATTATCTTCTTTTTCAACACCAATACTATTGTCTTTGCATCTTAATTTTACAAAGCCTTCTTCTCTTTCAATTGAAACTTCAATCTGACCTTTGCTACTTGGGTTATATTTTACTGCGTTTGAAATAAAATTTTCTATTACATCTCTAATTTTTATTGGATCTGAATGTATGTAAAATTTTCCTCTTCCTTTGTTTAATATAATTATTGAGCCTTTTGTCTTTGCCCACATAGTAAGATCCTTTACGACGTCTTCAGCCATAGGAAAAAGATCAAATGTTTTTTGATTTAATTCAAGGCGTTTCTCCTCAATTCTTGATACATCAAGTAACTTACTTACTAATTCTCGCATACGTAATACATTTGATTCCATGTCTTGCATATACTCTTTTTGCTGTGGTGTCATCGGTCCAATACTTTCAGAAAGCAGAACCTCAATGTAGCTTTTTATAACAGCTATGGGGTTTTTAAGTTGGTGCGCAATTATTGAAATAGGTTCAGAAAGTCGTTGCTTCTGCTTTAGTGCGTGAGTCTTCATGAATGAAAGTATACCATTTTTTCCTCTTTTTATGAAGTAAAAACAAAGCACGACCTGGTTAGGCCGTGCTTTATTTATTACTTTTGTTACTACTTAGAGTACAGCGTCCTTTGCTGCTTTTGCGACTCTAAATTTTACAACTGTTTTTGCAGGAATCGAAATTGTCTCACCAGTTGCTGGGTTTCTTCCCATACGTGCTTTTCGGTCTACTTTTACAAGCTTTCCAATACCTGGGATTAAAAATTCCCCACTACCTACTACTTCCTTGTATGCGAGATTTACCATCTCGTCGAGGAATGAAGCTACCTCTTTTTTAGATAACCCTGTTGCCTCAGCTAAGGCGTTCAAGGTCTCTGATTTAGTCATTTTTGCCATAATGTCTCCTTTATTAAAGAATAGTTAATATAGTTAGTTATGCACAAGTGTACCCTTATTATAAAAAACCTCCTAAAAAGTGCAAGAACCCTTAAAAAATAGCATAAGGGAATATAAATAATTGTCAAATATTTTTTTTGTCCCTATACACCTTAAATTGCTTTAACTCTTCAAGTAAAACCTCTGCTGATTGACCCTTATAGCATAGAGCTCTGTCATCTATATACACTTTTGCTATTGGTTTTCCCTTGTTCTCACCTTCCATAAGAGGGCTTTCATTATAATAATCTATTGGTATATCGTACTTCTCACAATATTCTTTTAAGAATCCAGAATCTCTTGTTGAGTGTGCAATCACAATCTTTCCTTCTTTTTTTAGTGCGCGAATTACTTTAACAATTTCTTCTCTTGGCTTTCCTGCAATACGTGGGCCTATAAAGCCTTGGTATTCTGCAATTACTCCATCAAAATCAAACGCGTATGTTCTTTCTTTGTCTTCTTTCATGAATGTAGATAACTTTCATAATTAATTGCATGACATGTGTAGCCACCTGGATTTTTCTGTAAATAATCTTGGTGGTAATCCTCTGCCTTATAAAATTCATTAAAATGCTCAAGTGTAGTTACAACTTTATTATTCCATCTCCCTGACTCGTTTACTACCTTAATAAGCTCAAGAGCAACTTTTTTTTCAGCTTCATTTTTATAAAAGATTGCTGAACGATATGACTTTCCTATATCATTACCCTGCTTGTTAAGAGTTGTGGGGTCATGAACGCGGAAGAAAAAATCTAGTATTTCTTTATATGATATCTTATCATTTTCATATAGAACCTCAAGTGCCTCTGCGTGACCTGGGTGATTTTCATAAGTGGGGTTATCGTTCTCTCCACCAGAATACCCGGCTTCTGTGCCGGTTACACCTTTAAGTTTTCGAAATAACTCTTCTAATCCCCAAAAGCACCCTCCTGCGATGTATGCCTTTTCAATACTCATACATTATTCAACAAATATCAACGCCCACATAGCGCCAATACCTACTACAATTGCCACTATTTGCATTAATGCTGACTCAATAGATTTATTTTTGTGAAGTTCTGGGGTTAAATCTGATGATGCGATATATACAAATGACCCTGCTGCAATGGGAAGAATAAATACTATGAGAGACTCGATGGAAGTTCCTATAAGTAATGCCATTATCGCTCCTATTACTGAAAATAGTGCTGAGAGAAAATTGAATAGCAAGGCTTTTGCTTTTGAAAGTCCTGAATGAATTAATACGCCAAAATCTCCTATCTCTTGTGGTATTTCGTGAAGAATAACTGCTATAGTTGTTGCAATTC
Source organism: uncultured Gammaproteobacteria bacterium (assembly GCA_964555725.1). GTDB lineage: Bacteria > Patescibacteriota > Patescibacteriia > CAZKTI01 > CAZKTI01 > CAZKTI01. Next base: position 3,075 of record CAZKTI010000086.1, read on the forward strand.
CTACTTCTATGCTTAAAACATATGCCGCTCCAATAACCAATCCATCGAGTAAATTATGTATACTGTCGGATACGAGTATTAGTTGTCCGAGTGGCTTAATCCTTTTCCCTTTATGCTTGCAGTTTGGGTCGTGTATATCGCAGTGATCTTCCGAGTGCTCACCCTCTGTGTGTGCGCCATGATGCCAATGAAAATATTTTTCAATAATAAAAAATAGTAAAAACCCTGCAAGCACTAACAGAGGAACGATGTCTTTATTTTTTGACTCAGCGAGTGCTTCTGGTATTAAATGAATAAATGCATCGCCTAGTAGAGCCCCAATTGCGAGCGCTACTAAAAAAGATACGCATAACTTTAGAATTTTCGTATTCCATGAAAGTGTTATTATTCCAACCAGCGAAATAATGCTTACTAGAGCCACGCTTCCTAATGCATAGATTGCTTCTATACTCATATGGGTTTAATCATCTTCTTCCTCTTCATCAGAAGTGAACTTATCTTGTAAGCCTCTGTGTTGTCCATCATTGCAATTACATTGGAAGGTACCCCTTTTTTAAGACACCAATTCTACGAGTGCGTTCGACCTTTGG
>CAZKTI010000087.1:0-3607 GCA_964555725.1 uncultured Gammaproteobacteria bacterium
CAAAAGACTCTACCTTGCCTTGCGATGGATGTTTATAGTATTGCATAAATTCTCCTACATATTGGGGGCAGGGCGAACCATACCCCCAATTTTATGACTCATTAGCTTACGTTAGTAAATCTCACGCCTTTAATGTTGTCAGAATCGTCAATTAACTTCACTCCGTAGAGCAAATCTGAAACCAGTTTAGTTCCTAATGCATCTATCGAATATTCGCTCTGCACTCTAACTTCTTGCTGTGCAGCAAAAACTGCGGCACTTTTGTGGAAAACTGCACCCGGATTTGTGGATGAAGTTCCGCCAGTATCTACAGTATTACTCATGTAAACGTCAATTCCGTAAAGTGAGCCAATCATTCCGCTTCTTAAACCACGGTTGCCTTCGCCTACTGCATCATTTCTGATAAAGTATTGAGCGATACCGCCTGAAGGATTCAAGATGTCTGCGAATAGAGTTGGATTAACAACCATTGCACACTCGCCATCCATGTAAGGAACGTCATTTTCACCTAGCGTAGCCAAAACCGCTTCAAACACAGCCGCTGTGAGCGTATCATCAGCAGATAGTGCTTGCGTTTGGTTCAAACCATCTAGTTCTCCCCAAATATCAGTATCAACCTGACGAGCAAGTGCTTCGCCCATCATGCGACTGTATTTAGATACTAAATCAGCTTCGCTTTGAATTAAAGCTATGTCCTCAAAGAGCTTTGCGACATACTTATGGTTATTGAGAGTCAATTGAGTAGTTGTGGTTGCTGTTGCGTCATAAGCTACGTCAGCACCAGCAGATTTTGCTGAAGCACTAATAATGCTCATTTCTGGGACATTAATAGCATCCCCGTAACCTTTGCCTTTAACAAGAGCTGAATAATCATCAACTAAACCACGAAAAACCGTTTTTCTCTCGAAGTATTTATAAATTCCATCAGCCCAAATTTCGGGGATGAAATGTTGTTCGGTGGTAACCGTTGAGGCACTACCATCATAATGTGTTGCCATTATATTCTCCTAAATTTATTTTCTCATATAAGTCTGCAAAATTTTATTCCAATTCGCCCTTCGCTTATCATCGGGCATATTAACCCAATCCTTTGGGATTTCTTCCTCGTTGAGTGCTCCGGGGGCATCGGGAACGTTCTTACGTTGTTCTTTTGAAAATTTTGCGACCAACATTTCTAATTGTATAAGAGGAAGGTTTCCGAATGCCTTTTTATCCTCTTCGGATAATTCAGAGAGCAGCATATCTCTACGCAACCCTTGGTATTCGCTCTTATCTTTATTATCTTGAGAAAGCTCTTCGATGGTTTTGTCTTTTTCAACAATCAACTCCTGATACCTACCTTCTTCTTGGAGTTTTTTCTGTCTTGCAGATTCTTGTTCTTTTACAAGTCCATCAAACTTATTCTCAAGCTCCCTGTATTTCCCTACTTGCTCGCTAAACCTGCTATAGGGGACAGGGTTGTTTGGTACATTTTCTGTAGCTTCAGTGCTATTACTTTTTACGTCATTACCGACTTCAGAATTTTTTACATCGCTCTGTCCGATGGACGTTGTTTTAACCTCTTTTATTGAGTTGGACATTTTTACCTCTTTTGTTGAGTCAGAATATCATTATTGTATTTTACAATTTGTGATTGCAAAATAGTCATAACGGATTTTAAATTAAATAGTCTATATTCTGCAACCGCAATTTTGAAAAAAAATTAATTAATGCAAAATGGAACTGATGAAGACTTCGGCTTTAAAAAGAAATGGTTCGAGTATATTGGATACGAGCCACACAACGGTCAAAGGTTACTTCATTTTCCAGATAAAAAAACAGCTTCATTCTTTGTTTGCATCTGCGGACGGCGTTATGGCAAAACTACTGCCGCTTATAGAGAGGCAGAGTTTTATGCAGCACAGCCAAACAAAAAGATATGGCTTGTAGGTCTTTCCTACAAAAAATCTCGGCTTATGTTCCGAGAAATATGGAAGGACATGGTCATTGGACACGATGAAGATATTAAGTCTGCATCGGAAAAGGAGCAATACATAGAATTTAAATGGGGTAGCACAGTTTCGGGAATGTCAGCAGACAATCCAAGTTCTTTGGTCGGCGAAGGCTTGGATTTACTGATTGTGGACGAGGCGGCTAAAATGTCAAGAAAGATATGGGATATGTATTTATCCCCAACACTGTCAGACAGGAAAGGTAAGGCTATTTTTATATCAACCCCGGAAGGTTATAATTGGTTATACGACCTGTACCTTCTTGGAAAAACAGACCCACATTGGCATTCAATGAGGTTTCCCTCTTGGGTAAATAATTACGCTTTTCCAGATGGCAAGGGCGATACTTTTATAATGGAAAGAAAAAGAAACCTTGCAAGAGAAGTTTTTGAACAGGAATATGGTGGAGAATTTTCAACATTTGAGGGTAAGGTATATCCATTCAACCGTGAGATTGATTCTGGAGACCATCCTTTCAATTCCTACCTCCCAACTTATTGCTCTATTGACTTTGGCTATAGAATGCCCTCGGCATTATTTTTTCAAACTTATACACAGGGCGGGATTACCCATATCAATATTATTGATGAAATAGTACATCAAAGAAACATTCCTACAGAAAAATTAGCAAGAAAGGTACTCGACAAAGGGTATCCTGTATATACTTATTATGGCGACCCGAGCGGCGTTTCGGTGCAGGGTCAAAGCGGGCTCGGAGACATAGAGGTATTTCGCAGAGAAGGAGTATATGTCCGCTTTTTAAAAGATAGATTAAGTCGTAATATAGCATCTGGGGTCACACACGCCAGAGGGTTCTTCGAGAGCGCCGATGGATTGAGAAGAATACATGTTGACAATAAGTGCACTGGAATTATGGAGGATTTTGAAAATTATCGCTATCCAGCAGAAGTTGAAGGAAAGAACTTGTCTCTCGACCCTATAAAAGACGGATACCACGACCATGGCGCTGATGCATTTAGATATTTTATAGTAAACAAGTTTCCAATAAAACAGAGAGGTTTTAATAAAATTAAAAGGTAGATAATATGGCTAATACAGCAGAAGAAATTATAAAAAATTCAATAAAAGAGTTAAAGCAGGTACAATCGAAGGCAAGAAGAGACGAGGTTCGCAAGATGCTTGATTATTACACTGGTACATCAACATCAGAGTATATAAGGAGGTATTTTAATGCAGATTCCTTCAGGGAGATTCCGCATTACGAATCTAACTTCACAAAAAAGTTTATAAATAAAATTTCCAGAATCTATACAGTAGGTGCTAACAGAAATGTAAACAAAAGTTATGATTCGCTGACCGATGTTAAGGATGTCAGGATGAAGCACGTCGAGAGGATGACCCGGCTTATTGGCTCTATTGCCTTGAGGGTTATGTGGGTAACGGATGAAAACGGTGAAAATCCAATGTTTGATTATCGCCCAATATATTATTTTGACCCTTACTTCCATTCAGACCCCTTTGAGCCAACGGCAATTGTATATCCAATGAATGCTCCGGTAAATGACCCCGGAGCTACAGAAAAGCTCAAGTATTGTTATTGGGATTCAGAGATTTTTCGCATCGTTGATGAAAACGGGCACATTCTGGGCCTGCGG
>CAZKTI010000088.1:0-3459 GCA_964555725.1 uncultured Gammaproteobacteria bacterium
GGCGTATTCACTATACGTCGAAGGAGTTTCGCGAAAAAAATGCCGTCAGTTGCCAAGAAACCTTCCTGTTTGGTGGCTTTGCCACCAAACAGGAAGGTTGGTGCACAGGCACGATAAGTTTATGGGATTGACTACGGAGAAAATTGCTCACAATACTGCGTTTTATACAGGCGGACTAATAGCACAAAAAATCGTCTCGTTTTTTTATTTCATAATAATTGCAAGATTTTTGGGCGCAGAAGACATAGGAAAATATGTTTTAGCACTATCAATTACTACAATACTTCTAATAATTATAGATAGCGGAATTAGTCCAGCAATAACTCGTGAAACTGCAAGAAACAAGGAAACGGCAAGCGCATATCTGCCTAGCATTATAATATATAAGATAATAGCCAGTGTCGTAATATATTTTTTTGCATTGGCATTTGTTAATTTTTTAGGTTATCCAGAGATTACAAAACAGTTAGTATATCTTGCTGGAGTAGTAATGGTTTTAGATACATTTTCTCTTACATTCTACGCAGTTCTTCGAGGGTTACATATTCTGAAATACGAATCTTTCGCTATATCGGTGTATCAGTTAATAGTACTAGCAATTGGTCTGGGTGGTTTATTTATGGGAGCAAGTGTTCATATTTTAATGGTAGCACTTATTGTTGCAAGTACTTTCAATCTAATATTTGCATATAGTTTTTTAAATAAAAATGTGAAAATTTCTTTTAGAGAAAATGAATATATGAAACGTTTCAAAGAGTTTATGAAATATGCACTACCTTTTGAAGCAACTGCAATATTTATAAAAATTCATTTTTCATCAGACACAATAATTCTTTCTCTACTATCTACTGAACGTGAGCTTGGTTTATATAGTGTTGCTCATAAGTTTGTATTTGCACTAGAATTTATTCCACTAGCTTTTGTAGCAACTTCATTTCCAGCACTCTCGACTTTTTTTAGAGAAAATAAAGATATGATGATGCACGTTTTTAATAAGAGTAGTTTTTATTTAATGCTTATAGCGCTTCCAATTGTATTTGGAGGATATGTAATTGCAGAACCTCTTACACATGCGCTTTACGGTAAAGAATTCGCGTCTTCTGCTACAAGTTTATCTATATTACTTCTTGGAATATTATTTTTATTTCTTAATTATCCGTTTGGCTCATTTCTTGGAGCAATTCAACGTCAAAAGACTAATATGTATCTCATGGGCGTAGCGGTCCTTACAAGTCTTCTATTAAATATATATCTTATACCGATATATGGTGGAGCAGGGGCAGCTATAGCATTTTTTATTTCCTCATTTATTCTTTTCGTATCATATTTTATTGCTATAAAAATAATTTTAAAGATTTCACTAAAAAAATATATAATGCAATTAGCAAATATTACTATAATTTCATTTATTATGGGAGTTGTAGTAGATTTAGTGTTAGAAAGTGTGCACTTCCTACTAGCAACAGGAATTGGTGCTATAGTGTATATAGTTCTCATTTTCGGAACAAAAGTATTAAGTGTTCAGGATATACGTGAGCTCACAGGCTCGCTTAAGAATATTAAAGGAAGTATATAATATGAAAAAAGAAAATATCTTATTAATTACCTTAGAATATGTTCCATTTAAAGGTGGTATTGCACGATATATGGAAGGATTTGTATCAATGTTTCCGGAAGATCAGATTACAATTTTGGTGCATGACGAAAATGAAGGTAGAAATGGCAATGTAATAAGAAAGAATTTACTCTATAAATACAAATATCCCAGGTGGGCAAAAGCGTTATTAGTAGCAAGACAGTTAATAAAGGAAGAAAAATATACACTTATAGTTACTCCTCATATTCTTCCCCTAGGTATGGTGTGTAAGTTAATAAAAAAGTATTATGATGTCCCATACATAATTTCACTACACGGGAAAGACATACTGTTAGCTGAAAAAAGTAATAGAAAAAGAAAGCACGCAATAGAAATTTTATTAAACGCAAAGGGTATTATTGCAAATAGTAATTTCACACGAGGTGAGGTATCGAGGATAATATCACCTGAAAAAAGAAATATTAATGTATTGCACCCTGGATCACCACAAATTTTTAGGACAAAAGAAAAGCCAAAAAATATTAGAAAAAAATACAATATACACGAAGACGCGCCAGTACTTATTACAGTTTCAAGACTTGATAAAAGAAAGGGGATTGACCTAGTTTTAGAAGCAATGGTAAAACTGGTAAAAGTATATCCAGACCTATTATATATAGTAATAGGCTCTGGAAAGGAGAGGTCAAATTTGCATCACCAGGCCACAAAACTTTCACTTAGAAACAATATAAAATTTATAGATAAAGTTGATGACGATACGCTTGCTGACTATTACAGTATCTCAGATATTTTTGTAATGCCAGCAAGAAGGATTGGAGCAGATGTTGAAGGTTTTGGTATAGTTTATTTAGAGGCGGGGTTTTTCTCTTTACCAGTAATTGGAACAAAAACTGGTGGAATAAATGACGCTATAGTTCATGAAAAAACAGGTTTACTTATAAGAGAAAACGACTCAAAAGCGGTATTTGCATCTATAGACAGGCTACTTTCTGATAAAAATTGGAGAGTTAGAATGGGAGAGGCTGGTAAAAAACATTCAGGGCAATTTACTTGGGAGCACAATAGAAATTACTTTGACGTATGGTATCGCGGTTTAAGATAAAAGAAAATACATACGTTTTATTTAGCATGTCATACTACTCCCATTTCAAAATGGGAGTAGTAAATAGGAATTATTTTTTATTAAGTTCCTTAAAAGAGAAATTAAAAGATGAAGAAATAATTCATATCGATTTCTTGCCTTATGATATAAAATCATTTTTACGCGCAATAAAATATTGTAATCATTTAAGAAAAGAACATGAAATTATTAAAAAGAAATTTTTATTCACAGTCTTTAGAGATGAAAACGTTATTATCGTTGCAGCACCTATATATTTCATCTCAAAAGAAATATTTAAAACAAATTTAAGAAAACTACTTGAGGAAATAAAAATAAAAAAAACAACATCTATATCATTTAATCCATTAGATACTACATTTTTGGATAAAAAAATGTTTAACCATTCGCATTTTGATGCGGTTGATAATTGGATGCATCATTCTGCTATGAATAAAAAAATAAAGATTTTAGAAAGAAACTACAATAAGATTTCAAAATCAGCTAATTCTATTACAACGGTTTCAAAACCACTTTTAAAACTTTTTTATAACAATGCGCATGTTGTACCAAATGGAGTAGACTCTAGAAATATTAAAGTTAATAAAGATAAAGAAAAAAATACAGTTGTATATCTAGGAACAATTGAAGAGAGGTTTGATATTGAATTGCTACGATTCTTAGCAGAATCTTTTAAGGATGTGCAGTTTTATATCATAGGCCCAGTATGGAAATCAATGCAGAAAAAAGTAGATGATCTAAA
>CAZKTI010000089.1:0-3403 GCA_964555725.1 uncultured Gammaproteobacteria bacterium
ATGGTATTTTTTACTTTAGCAAAAACCTTTATTCAGTCCAGGGACACACTGTTTATAATACTCAAATACAACAAAACCCCGCATTTATGGCGAGGTTAAACGACGGCCAAAAACAGCCGAGCCCACCAGAACAGTCCTCCCCACGGAATACTTTCCAGTGCCAGCAACTTGCTGGAAACTACCTCTGGCCGTCGTTCATTAATATCCTATTCTTACACTTTCAATTTGTCAATTTTTTTATACACAGATACAAGAAAACCTCGCATTTGTGGCGAGGTTGAACGACGACCAAAAGCAGCACCCTCCATCCGAAGCGGTCAACCCCCCGGAAAACAACTCCGGAATCTGCCACTCGCCAATAGCTACTACCTGTGGCCGTCGTTCAATTAGTATTCTATTCCTAATGCTTCAAGATTGTCAATTTTATTTACCTATAATAACCTGTATAGTGTTCATATGACTAAAAACAGGCAAAAAATTGTAGGAACAATTCTTACTCTACTTATAATCTTCAATTACTTATTTTTTAAAAACTTAATTATAGGTGCCTTTTTTGGCACTCTATATCTTTTATTTTTTAGCTATATTTTAGGATCAAAACTTTTTTCTAAAGAATCTGGTTTATTTAAATTGTTTTGGGGTGGTTTTCTTTTGGATTCACTTTTTATTTTTATTGGAGCAATTACCTATTTTATAAATAATCTAGCATTTCCTAGACCGCTCGTTATTATTTCTATTATTCCTCTTCTATTACTTTTATATAAACCTCAAGATATTTCTTTTAATTTTAATATTGCTAAACCAAATGCAAAAGCGATATTTCTCACTTTTGTATATGCTCTTCTTTCTTTTTTACTTATAAATAAACTTTTTGATTCGGCGACCCTAGAAGCTGTACGTGGTCCATGGAATATAATTTCTCCAAGCTATCTTATGGTATATGCACTCTCAACATTAATTTGGCTTCTAATTCTTTATTTATCAAGAAGTACGTTTCTCTCTATAATAACTTCTATAGTTCATTTCTTTATTACCTCTGGCGTTGCTCTAATTATTTTTCCACTTGGATATGGTTTTGACTCTTTTTTGCATCGTTCGACTGAGCTTTCCATACTAACTGATGGAGTAATTTATCCAAAAACTCTTTATTACATTGGTCAGTATTCTTTACTGATACATCAGCACTATCTTACCCTTATTCCTTTAGAACTTCTTGATAAACTTTTACTTCCAATTGGGTTTTCCTTATTTGTGCCTGCACTATTATATTTAACCTTAAATAAATTCTTTTCAAAACGAACTTCTTTATTTGCTATTCCAATACTTCTCTTAATACCAGTTTCCTCTTTTATCCAAACTACGCCACAAGGACTTTCAAATATTTATGTACTTGTGAGTATTATATGGTTTTTATATATGAAAGCCCATCACACACCAGTTACGATTTCTGTTCAAATATTTTTAGCTATTGTAACATTTGTCATTCACCCCCTTTCAGGAATAGCTCTATTTTTATGGCTAGGCATTCTTATTAGCCATAACCTACTAAAAAATAGTAAGATTATCTTTTTTTCTTCACGCAGAAAATTGATATGGGGACTGTCTGTTCTTTCAAGTACAATATTGTTTCCTGTTGTTTTTTTAATAAGTTCCCTACTTGGATCTCCTCTCACTTCTACAATTAAAAAACCAAACATCCTTGATATTGGTTTTATAAATATTTTTTCTATTGAAACTTTTAACTTTTCTCAACAATTTAATATAATTTACGATTTTATTTACCTTTATCGTTTTAACTGGATTCTTCTTATACTTATATTAGGATTTACTGGTATCTTTTTAAACAAACGTACTAAAAAAATTCCTAATGAATTTATTATTGGATTTGCAGTACTTTTTTTAAATAGTGTTTTTGTGAAACTTTTTATAAATTTTGACAATCTAATTTTTTATGAACGTACAGATTTTTCTTCTCGTTTATTTGGAATCGCACTTCTATTTTTACTACCCTATGTAGCGGTAACTCTCAAAAAGTTTTATAAACTTATAAAAAATTCCAGCTATAGTCTTGCTATATCTCTTATTCTTATAACCTCTGCTCTTACTGCTTCTATGTATGTAAGCTATCCTCGCTATGACAGTTATGAGCTAATACGTACATTTAATACGTCAAAACATGATATAGAAGCGGTTCGCTATATTGAAAAAGACACTGGGGGTGCAGACTATGTAGTTTTAGCAAATCAAGCGGTTGCTGCTGCTGCCGTTCAAGAATTTGGTTTTAAAAAATACTATAACAATCGCTTCTTTTATCCATTACCAACAGGTGGGGAACTTTATCAAAACTTTTTAGCAATAGTTGAAGGCGGCGCTTCTGCTTTAGGCGAGGCAGAAAAAGTCCATACTCTTACTGGTGTTCAAAATGTATATGTAGTACTAAATGATTATTGGTTTAATTCAGAACTTACTGAAACTCGATTACGTGCTGAAAACGAAAATATTTTTGTTATAGGTGATGGTAAAGTAACTATTTTTAAATATATTTTTAAATAAAGTTAAAACCGCGTATTTCTACACGGTTATTTTATCCTCTCCCCCCTCGATGTGAAACACACGGCTCTGACGAGCTGCATGTGCAATCATGAGACCTGTAGTGTTTCTCTACGTGAACACCACACAGCTTTTCATGACATACCCTGCATGCTTCTTGGGGTTTGTTCTGAGTTCCCAAACGTACGCATTCAATGCATGTTTCTTTCAAGATATTTCCCCCTGATAGTTCTTATTAAAGACAAACTTATTTTCTTTAAATTGTCAAGATGTTTATTTAAAAATATTTTGAAAACTTAACCTATCTTTATTATCAATTAACATTCCTGTTTCGCCATTTATTACAATTTCTGGTATACCACCTATTTTGTGTGCAATAACTGGAAGATTATTTTTGTATGCTTCAATAATAACCTGTGGTCTATTTTCAAAACATAGGGATGGGACTACAAGAATGTCCGCATTTTTATAATAATCGTTTAGCTCTGTTTTTGATTTTTGTCCAGTGTATTTAATATTTGTGACGCCTTCAATTTCTTTTTTTAACTTTTCCTCTCTTTCTCCTGAGCCTACTATTAAAAGGTGTAAATTTTTCGGTAATTTTTTCACATCTTCTATTAATCTAAATACTCCTTTTTGTTCTTCAATTTTTCCAACGTATAATAATGAAATTTCTTTTTTTCCTTTTACTTTTATTACAAACCTGTTTAAGTTTTTTAATATTTCTGCTTTATCAAAGGTAGAGATACTAAATGGAAGCACTGACATTTTACTATCTTTAAAAAACTTTTGAGATGTGTAATATGTCAAGAGCCACTCTGATAAACTTATAACTTCATCAGGAGATCCCATT
>CAZKTI010000090.1:0-3395 GCA_964555725.1 uncultured Gammaproteobacteria bacterium
TTAAACGTTTTAAAAGCTTTTGATCCATATCAAGCCCTATCATAAGGCTAGGTGCCTCATACTAAATATGTGAGGCTCGAAGCAATACTCCGCTAGAAGCGTCTCTTTATTATTACTAAGAGAAAATTGGATCAGAGTCCATAATATGGACACGCTTTTGTCGGGGTATTTATTATTAATAACAATTAACTATAGTATACCATATGCATTTATATGAATTACTCTACATCATTAAAAATGACTTTAGTGATGAACAAATTCCAGGAATAACAAAGAAGGTACAAGATACCATTTCTTCTGTTTCTAAGGAAGTAAATATAAAACAAACACAAGACCTTGGTAGAAGGCGTCTTGCTTATCCAATACAAAAAGAGGTCGCGGGCTCTTATAGTCTCATAGATTTTGAGGCAGGTCCTGAAAGTATAAAAAGGCTTGATAGGGAACTTTCTTTGAATGACGATCTTTTAAGACATCTTATTATTACCAAGCAAGTTAAAACAAAAGAACAATTAAAACGTGAGGAGCAGCTTCGTGAAAAGGCTCAAAAAGCACAAGAGATAAAGCACCAAGAAGAGCGGCAACAAGAAGCAGCGCAGACGCGTGGTACTAAAGGAATGATACAGAAAAAAGAAGAGCTTCCTAAAAAACAAAAGAAGGAAGAAGAAACTGTTGAACAGCTTGAACAGAAATTAGACGAGATACTGAAACGTGATATAGTAGAGTAAATAACAATTAATTAATATCTATATGGATTTAAACAAAGTAATGATAATCGGCCGCCTAACTCGCGACCCCGAACTACGAACAACTCCTCAGGGACAACAAGTGTGTTCATTTGGACTTGCAACTAACCGTTCTTGGAAAGATCAGCAAACTGGGGACAAAAAAGAACAAGTAGAATTTCATAATCTTGTCGCATGGGGAAAGCTTGCAGAGATAATTTCTCAATATCTTTCTAAAGGCAGGAGAATGTATGCGGAAGGAAGATTACAAACCAGAGAATGGCAAGCTCAAGACGGTTCAAAAAGAAATAGAACAGAAATTGTAGTTGAAAATATGATCATGCTAGATTCTAAAGGAGAAGGTGCTGCTAATACCGGCTCTTCAACCCAAGCAGCTCCTGCGCCTTCATCTACTCAGGCAGAAGAGCCTACAGTAGAAGATATTCCATTTTAAGTAATAAATTTATATGAAAAAAACTAAGAACATCAATATAAAACCTAAAGAGTGTTATTTCTGTGCTAATGGTCTTGCTGAAATTGACTACAAAGACACGCACCTGCTTAGACGCTTTATGTCTTCGTATTCAAAAATTGCACCTCGAAGACGTTCAGGAGTTTGTGCAAAACATCAACGTAAATTGTCTCTCTCAATTAAGCGTGCTCGTGTAATGGCGCTAATCCCATTCACTACTCGATAATCCTATGGCACAATTATCATCTTTGAATGATATCAAGGTTGGTATCATTATTGTACATAACGATGAGCCATGGCAGGTATCAGATACCACATTTACTAAAAAATCCCGTGGCGCACCTACTATGACAACTAAAATGAAAAATCTTGTTACTGGAAAAACACTTGAAGTAACTTTCAAGCCAGTGGACAAGATTGAAGAAGCTACTATTACCAGAAAAAAAGCTCAGTTTCTTTACGCTGATAATGATTCAGCGAACATGATGGATAATGAGTCATATGAACAGGTGGCGCTTCCCCTAGAAGTTGTCGGGGATAAGGTTACTTATCTTAAAGAAGGAGAGAATATAGATATTCTTTACTTTAATGACAATCCTATTACTATTTCAATTCCAGTTAAAGTTGAATTAAAAGTTACGTCAGCGCCTCCAGGAGTTAAGGGAGATAGTGCTCAAGGGAGAGTCCAAAAATCAATTGAACTAGAGAATGGTGTATCTATTCAAGCGCCGTTGTTTATAAAAGAAGGGGATTCGATTAGGATAAATACAGACACCGGTGAATACGTTGAACGCGTTTCTGAGTGAGCTTCCAGAACGGCTGACCTGTTTTATAGCAAAGCCATAAATCCGTCAGCCTATTCGGCCATTTTTTATTTTTTATCTGCAGGACTTCAATCAGCGTACTAATTAGTACGCTTCTTTTGTCCTTTGATAAGAAAATAAAAACTGATTCGAATTCTGAAACCTCTTAATTTTTTATACCTCGTCCGATACCTATTGGCCTTTACCTTCGGGCTGAAGATCAAATCTAATTAATAAAAATGCGGCCCTATGCAATTGGTTTACAACTGGTCTTAATTCTACTCGTAATGACGAATAGAAATATCTATCTTGATTTTTTAAGTTATAGTGCATCAGCTTATGCCTTAAAAGCACTAAATCAGAAATTATACCATTATGGTCTTTTAGTGATTTTGCTTTTGTAGGCAGTGATAAATTACTCAACATTGTTCGCAATGAATCTAAAAATTCTTTATTCACCTTCATATGCTTGAATAATATAGTAGAGTTTTTTTTAATTGCTTTTTCAATTTTTGGAGTACCATCACCCAAGTAACCTTCAATAATTCTAAAAAAATTTGAATATGCGATTTCCATCTCGTATCGTTCCTCAGCACGTACAGCTAAGGAGTAAATAGAAAGCGATGACAGTCTATTTTGTGCAACACTAATTAGAGAAAACATTTCGTCTGGCTTACCTACTGTACTAAGCGCTGTACCTCTACCCTTTCCAATATCCCCCATGGTATGTAGCAAGCCACCTTTTTTTATTTCCTCTTCTTCCTTTTTATTTTCTGGTACTAAACGAACATTAACATGATTAATCTCAAATGCAGGAAACGGTTTTATGGTCATTAAGCTTATTAGGCCCTCAATTAAGATTGCCACTTCATTGATTTCTCCCCGATATTTATCAAGGATTTTGCCTATTTTTTTAAATTCTGCTTTATGTTCGTGGTCGTCAGGATTTTCTTTAGGTCTTTTAAAATCACTAATTTTTGCTGGTGATTGGTATGAAAGTGTTGAACCAAGTATTGCTTGTTTCTTTATGGCCAGTATTTGGTTCGTAATCATTACTGATCCAAGCAATACCATCTTTAATATGAAATTCTTTAGGTAGTGGATCAAATTGTATTCCTTTTAAAAAGCAATAAACAGAAACTTGCATAATTATTATAAATTTAATACTGAACTTTAATAAATTGTGGGTATAAAATACAAAAAAAATTGTTTTGTGTCAATGGTTAAACCTATAAATGGCTTTCAGGCTTCAGGGCAATTTGCATTTATTTTCAAGTGGCAAAGGAAACGTACTTAAGAGTACGTTGACTGCAGTTACGCTGATAATAAATGCAAAGTGTCCGAAGAGGCTGAGAGATTTGGGCTTTGCCCAAAACAGGTCAGCCGGCGTGAAAGCCC
>CAZKTI010000091.1:0-3337 GCA_964555725.1 uncultured Gammaproteobacteria bacterium
ATCCCAATACTCTGGTTTTAGGATTCCTGCTTTTTGACAGGCTGGTAGTCCATATTGGAAGAGATGCCATACCTTATCACCAGCAGCCTGAACCATCTTTACCAAACCATCCCAATACTCTGGTTTTAGGATTCCTGCTTTTTGACAGGCTGGTAGTCCATATTGGAAGAGATGCCATACCTTATCACCAGCAGCCTGAGCCATCTCTTTCAAATCACTTGGATGTTGAGCCATAAAAGCAGCTGCTTCTGGATATTTATCAATAGGAAACTCGTATTCCTTCAGAATAGTATAACCTTCTTTCAGTAAATGATTATCATCTTCTTCCACTTCAGCATGATATCCAGCTAAAAACTGCTGGGCTTTCTTCAAGGTAACTTCCATTCCCTTAACCCAGTTCTCAACCTCTTCTACCTGCTCTTCGATCTGTTTAATCAACTGCAGGAAAGCAGTATGGATCTCTGCGGCTTTCTTTGGATTATTTTCTTGGATCTTTTCTTCCAATTGTTGTTCAGCTTTAGCTTTATCTACTTCTTTCTCTAATAAACCATCATAAAAACTAGCATACTTAGCCAGGTGAGCATGTTCTATGTTCAATTCCTTGTTAATCTCCCGGATAGAAAGAATGTATTTTAATCGAGAGTCGTGGTTTAATTGTTGATCTATTTGAGAATGGACTTTTCCAATTTCCTCTTCAAAATCTTCCTCAAATTCTTTCCTAAACTTCTCTTCAAACTTATCAGCCCGCCTTTCTGCTTTTCCAACATAATTAACTAATTTGACAGCTTTTCTTAGTTTTTTTCTATCAACATCTTTTTCTTTCTCTATTTCTTTTAAGTCTGCTTTCAATTCTTTTAAATATTTGTATTCGGCAGCCATCCAATCAATAGCCAGAACTACATGTTTGTTTAAGTTCTTCAGCTCTTTTTTAGTAGGCATTGTAAATAAGAAATAAATTAATGTTTATAATATTTACTTAATAATTCTCGGTTTATTCTCAAATCCACTTATTCAGGAAAAATCACCCCCCTAATAAAAGTATATTAATTTAGTAGAAAAGTCAACCCAATATTTACTCAAAATAGACGGTTTGTTTAATCATCAACCAACTATGAAGAATTCTTCTGTCCCACTATCTTTCCTTGTGTTGGTTCCTTTATACCAATAATTATAAGGCGAATAAGAAAATTCATAATCTTTGGATAGTGTTTTTTTTGGATAATTCTTTTCTTTGATAATTGCCTGAATACTACCTCGATTGGAATGGATGGAGGACTTTGTTGGTATTAATAAAGAATCATATTTCAATTTCTTCCTCATCTTCTCAGAAAACTTGATAATCTGATCATATAAATGAACTGGAGAAACTTCATTTAAGATTACTGAATTAGGTTGGATAGAAGCAATTAAATATCTCTTTCCAGCTTCTTCAATCGTTCTATAAATTACTCCACCACATCCATTGAAATCCTGGTCCCAAATAATCAACTGCCAGAAATCTGGCTGGTTCCATAATTTATCATCAGGAGCCACACAAACTCCAAAATTAAACATAGCTACAGAATGAGGATGTTTTTTGCTTAACATAAACAGATATTTCTCTCCTCCTTTGCCGGATGCCTGATGAGAATGTTCAAACTTATCCATCTCCTTATACATCTGATTGTAATCTTCTCCCGTTAAATCTGCAAAAATATCATTAATCATTTTTTTACTGATGGTTCCGGCCTCATTTTGTTTTAACCACATTTCAACATCTTGCCATTTGGAAACTTGCCAATCAAGATCATCGATGTGAAAACCATTTTTCTCTAGAATTAGTTTAATTCTAGTTTCTTTATCATCTTTTTTTGACATCCATAACCCAAACAAAGTTTTAGCTAAACCTGAATATTTTTTGGGTTTCTTGACTTTTTGAATCAATTGAGAAAATTTAGGTTTATTTTTCTCATAAGCGGCTTCAATTAAAGTGGTGATTAAATCATTTTTTAACCGATCACCAACCCATTCTTTATATTTCATTAAGGTGGAATGCTCAGTATTAAATTCTGGTAAACCAGTTCCAGTATTGACAGAATACTGATAGATGCTAAGCAAAAAAGCCCGCCTTCTTTTCTTCAAGGTTTTATTGATAAAACTGGAAAGTAAAGCTAAACCTAATCTCTCTGGAACTAAAACTTTTTTTGGTTTAGAATTAATTTCACTGACCACTTCAATCAACATTCTCCAGGCTTCATCATCTAATTCTTCTCCTTCTTTTAAAGAATAGCCCCCTCGAGAGATTTTAATTTTTTCAGGAGAAATCTTCTGCAGAACCTTGGGAATATCTGCCTGTCGATCAGTCCTATCTTTGTAAGTTTTCTCATAATTCTCTCTAGGCACAGTTAATTCCGGACTAAAAACAGAATATAAGATCCCTAATAAAATCTTAGGATCATATTCTTTGGTTAAAACACCATTAAAAACATCTTCCTTGATTGATTTTAAATCTTTAAACATCTTTTTTAAGTGTAAATCTTTATCTGGATGCTCAGAAGCTATAATCTCCTTGTATTCTTTGTAAACTTCAATCAGATCCACAGAACAGTTTTCCAGGAAAGGAATTAAATATTCTTTTTCTTTGGTTAAAGGTACTTCAACAATATTCAATTCTATTCCACTGACTAAGATATGTTTCAAAAAATCATTAGCTTTGAATTTTCTTTTACCTAAGATTTTGATCAGGATCTGAATATCTTCTTTGGTTTGGATTGCTTCCACTAGTTTGCCGTAACTTTTGAAACAAAGAAAAGCAGCAACTTTTTGAGATTTTAAAGTGGGGAATATGAGCAAGTCAAATAATTTTATACCAAAAGTTTGGAATAATGGTTTTAAGTTTTTCAATGCGAAATAAGTTTCTTCTTCTGTACCTTGGCAATATTTTTGTATTTGAGGTAATTTTTTGACAATAATAGGCCAGGTTGTTTTATCAATAATGTCTTTAACTGCTGGTAGTCCATATTGGAAGAGATACCCTACCTCCTCACCAGCAGCTTGAACCATCTTTACCAAACCATCTACTACCATATCCCAATACTCTGGTTTTAGGATTCCTGCTTTTTGACAGGCTGGTAGTCCATATTGGAAGAGATGCCATACCTTATCACCAGCAGCCTGAACCATCTTTACCAAACCATCCCAATACTCTGGTTTTAGGATTCCTGCTTTTTGACAGGCTGGTAGTCCATATTGGAAGAGATGCCATACCTTATCACCAGCAGCCTGAACCATCTTTACCAAACCATCCCAATACTCTGGTTTTAGGATTCCTGCTTTTTGACAGGCTGGTAGTCCATAT
>CAZKTI010000092.1:0-3325 GCA_964555725.1 uncultured Gammaproteobacteria bacterium
TCGGTCAAACACCCATTAGACTTGAAGAAACAGATCTTGTTTATGTCCTTGATAATGAACCAAGAAATAAACAGATTGTACAATATAATAAAAAACTTATTGAAATGGGTAAAACAGTTTGTATTTGGCCGCCTAAAATAAAAGAAAAAGACATAAATGACATGGCATACAAAATTTCAACCCGTGAAATTCAGAAGTTGATAGATGAAAACTCGTATTCTGGCCTTAAAGCAAAAATCAAACTAATGGAATGGCGGAAAGCATGAAAGAAGTGAAAAGGATAAAAGTATTAGACAAAGGACATGTAGACCTTATTGATTACATGGGAAACGATATCACGGTTGTAAATGCAGCACGTGTTAGTTTCAATACTCGATCTGAATATGAATTAGATATAGAGGGTTTTGAACGCGTTCAGGCAAACGGGAACAAAGAACACTTTAGATGTGAATTCCTGAAAATATCTAAAAAAGATGAAAAACTAATCAAATATCTTGCATCACATAACCATTGGACACCTTTTGGTCATCCGCAAATTACTCTTAGAATTAAAGCACCCATCAGTATTCGTACTCAATTCTTTAAGCATAAGCAAGGTTTTGTGGAAAATGAAATTAGTCGTAGGTATGTTTCAACCGAGCCCGAATTTTACATTCCTCAATGGCGAAATAAACCAAAAGAGGATACAAAGCAGGGAAGTGATGGCTTTATTGATATTAGTTCAAAATCTTCAAGATCATTTAATTCTGCGATTAAAAAATGCCAAGATGCTTATGATCAACTGATCAAAGAAGGTATTGCACCAGAGCAGGCAAGATTTGTTTTACCTCAGGGTATGTACACCGAATGGTATTGGACTGGATCTCTTGCTGCATATGCTAGATTTTATTCCCTTCGGTCGGCTGACTATGCACAATGGGAAATACGGGAGTATGCTGATGCTGTTGGCCAAATGATTGGCAGCCTATACCCGATTTCTTGGAAATATTTGACAGCGAAAGAAAAATAACTAAATACCTTTGTCTGCTAATCGGCAAAAAGGAATTATGAAATATGTGTGAATACCTCCCTACTCCTTATCAGCAGTTTATCCATTTGTCTCGATACAGCAGATGGATTCCTGAACTAGATCGTAGAGAATCTTGGGAGGAAACGATCAACAGGTATTTCGATTTTTTTGTTAATCATCTCCGAGAAAAATGCAATTATAATATAGATAAAAAAACTCTCAACGATTTAAAATCAGCCGTTTTGAATCTTGAAGTCATGCCATCTATGCGGGCATTAATGACTGCTGGTGATGCACTAGAAAAAGATAATGTAGCAGGATACAATTGTGCTTATCTGGCAGTTAACCGTGTCAGGGCATTTGACGAATTGCTTTACTTGTTAATGTGTGGTACAGGTGTTGGTTTTAGTGTTGAACGTGATTATGTTAACAGACTTCCCACTATTGCAGAAGAATTTGATGATTCGGATACAACAATTGTAGTACAAGATTCTAGAATTGGTTGGTGTAAAGCATATAGAGAGTTGATTTCTCTTCTTATAACCGGTCGTGTTCCTAAATGGGATTTAAGTAGAGTTCGTCCTTCTGGTTCAAGATTAAAGACATTCGGTGGTCGATCTTCTGGACCAGAATCTGTAATTGATCTATTTAAGTTTACGATTAGTATTTTTAAAAATGCCGCTGGAAGAAAAATGACATCAGTTGAATGTCATGATCTTTGTTGTAAGATCGCAGAAATTGTCGTTGTGGGTGGGGTTCGCCGAAGTGCATTAATTTCTCTTTCGTCTTTAACTGATGACCGAATGAGAACCGCTAAACACGGACAATGGTGGGCGGTAGAACCACAGAGAGCACTTAGTAACAATTCTGCTTGTTATAAAGAAAAACCCGATACAGGAATATTCATGAGCGAGTGGCATTCTCTTTATAAAAGTAAATCCGGGGAAAGAGGCATTTTCAACAGAGCAGCAGCACAAGCAACTGTAGAAAAACTTGGGGAAGACAGAAGGAATCCCAATTATGAATTTGGAACCAACCCATGTTCTGAGATCATACTCAGAGATCGCGAGTTCTGTAATTTATCGGAAGTTGTTGCAAGAGAAGATGACACAATTAAATCTCTTCTTAAAAAGATCAAGCTTGCAACAATTCTTGGTACTTGGCAATCTACTTTAACTGATTTTAGATATATTAGCAAAGAATGGAGTAATAATTGTGAAGAAGAAAGGCTGCTCGGGGTGTCTCTTACAGGCATTATGGATAGTCCTGTGCTTAACGGGAGCAATGGTATGGATCACCTTTCTGATGACCTTTCTAGCCTCCGTAATGAAGCAGTAAAAACAAATAAAGAATGGGCGAAGAAATTGAAAATCCCACAGTCTGCTGCTGTCACCTGTGTTAAACCATCGGGTACAGTATCACAACTAGTTGATTCTGCTTCTGGTATTCATTCACGGCACAACCCCTATTATGTTCGTACTGTTCGTGCAAACGTTAAAGATCCCCTTTGTCAGATGATGGTTGAGCGGGGGTTTCCTTATGAGCCGGATGTAATGAAACCAGATACAACAATGGTATTTTCTTTCCCAGTCAAATCACCGCCAAATGCAACGTTCAGACAGGATAAAAATGCTGTTGAACAGTTAGATCTATGGCTTATTTACCAAAGATATTGGTGTGAGCATAAACCGTCCGTTACAATATCTGTTAAAGAAGACGAATGGATGAGTGTAGGCGCATGGGTCTACGAGAATTTCGAAGAGGTATGTGGAGTTAGTTTTTTACCTTTCTCCGATCATACATATAAACAGGCACCTTATCAAGATTGTACTCAGGACGAGTACAATATATTACTGGCAAAGATGCCAAAGGATATCGATTGGTCAGATCTCGTTAATTACGAGCAAGAAGATAACACAGCAGGATCTCAAACTCTCGCATGTAGCGGGATTTCTTGTGAAGTAGTTGATCTCTGACCGCAAACCCAAACAAAAGGAGAACTAAAATGGGTAGCGATAAAAGTTGTTGTAGTAGCGAGGGTTGGTTGAGTAAACGTCTCTGGGGCACGTCATGGGCTCGATGGGGCGTTATGTTTGCTGTTTTGCCTTACACCGCAGCGGGTGTGAAGTGGACGGTAGATTTTGTCTCAGGTCTTTGGGATAGCATTTCAGGTGCTTTTAACGGCTGATTCAGCCAGAAAAAGGAGAACTAAAATGCATATTTTACCAACACTAGCCGTAATGGCTATAGCCGCAACTACAGCGGCAGACATTTCAGTTGAGGATCTTAAGATCCAGAACGCAAATCTAGAGGCGC
>CAZKTI010000093.1:0-3259 GCA_964555725.1 uncultured Gammaproteobacteria bacterium
CCAAAGGTCGAACGCACTCGTAGAATTGGTGTCTTAAAAAAGGGGTACCTTCCAACCACTTATGTATGCCCGGTTCAAGCCGGATTGTGTTGCAAGCTCTTTTTGGGTGATTTTATTATATTTTCGCCATGCTTGTAGGCAAGTGCCAAAAAAATTTGAATTAGTTGAGTTATTCATTAGTGTTACTTATAGTCTGTCACGATATTATACCATAAAATAATATGGTTTTGAATTATTTTTATTAAAAAAATAACTTTTTATTTCTAATAAAAAACTTCGATGACTCTTTGTTGATACAACCTATTAATTTTTACCAAATTTCAGTTTTTAGCATTCTAAAACCAAAGCGTTTTGCCTGAGCTTTTTCTGGAAACCAGATATCAAAACTATTACTAAATCTTTCATGTTTTCTGTCATGAACTACAAAGAATTGATTACCAAATACCTCTGGAAATCGTATGCAAGTATTAAAAGGTAAAAAATTAGCAGCTACTACGCTCCAATGAACGTAAGTACCATCTGCCGTAATGAATGGGGTACTATCTGTTTGGTCAACAGTGCTTGAGTAAGCTGTTGACGGTATGTAAGTAACCCTTTTGGGTGGTGTACTTTCTAGGTGGCCGCACTCTGGATGAGGCACTTTTATTGGTATGGATTTATCAATATATACTATGGTGTATAAAAATGTTAACGGTATTGCTGCAGAAAATAATATAAATACAAATTTACCGAATTCTATGTTTTCTTCTGCAAATTTCTTTCTTTTTTTGGTTAAGTATTTTCGTTTTATCTTCTTCTTTTTTTTCATATATGCCACTCCACTCAATTTTAATTTCATCCTATTAATCCCTATTATATCATACTTTTATTACTTTAATCTTTGAAAGGCTGGTCAAAACATTATTTCTATGCTATAACTTGGTCTAACATAACAAATCGGACTGCGACGTTTATAACGTCTTTTTTATTCGCTTTGCGGTAAGTTATATTATATGAATAAAACAACTGAAATAAGAAATATTGCTATCATCGCTCATGTAGACCATGGAAAGACTACCTTGGTTGATGCAATGATGAAACAAACTGGTATGGTAGATGATGGCGTAAGTATGGATTCAAACACGCTAGAACTTGAGCGAGGTATTACTATTTATGCTAAAAACGCTTCTTTAGTATACGAAAATACAAAAATAAATATTGTTGATACTCCTGGGCATGCTGATTTTGGCTCTGAGGTAGAACGGGTACTCCGCTCTATTGATTCTGTGCTTTTACTTGTAGATGCTCAGGAAGGGCCTATGCCGCAAACTAAATTTGTATTAAAAAAGTCACTAGAACTTGGGCTTAAACCTATAGTTGTTATAAATAAGATAGATAAACCAGCAGCGCACCCCGAAGAAGCTCACGATAAAGTGCTTGAATTGTTTATGGACTTAGGGGCTACTGATGAGCAGCTTGATTTTATTACTGTATATGCAATTGGTGTAAAGGGAATTGCTAAAAAATCGTTGGATGATACATCTTCTGATTTGACTCCACTTTTTGACACAATAATTGAGCATGTTAAGCCAGCAGCTCAAGACACAGAGGTACCACTTCGTATGCAGCCATTTAATCTTGGATATGATGATTTTCTAGGAAGACTAGCTATTGGAAGAATATATGAAGGAAAAATATCTAAGGGACAAAAAGTGGTTATTAAAAATAAAGATGGGGACTCTCGAGCAGCAACGATTACTAAGCTAAAAACATTTCATGGGTTTGAAAGAGTTGATGTTGAAACGGCAGTTGCTGGTGATCTAGTTATGGTTTCTGGAATTTCTGACATTGATATTGGAGAAACTATTTGTGAAAATGAAACGCAAAATGCTCTTCCAGCAATATCAATTGATGAGCCAACCATTTCTCTTGACATCCTAGTTAATAACTCCCCCTTTGCAGGAAAAGATGGCACTAAGGTAACCAACAGTCAAGTAAAAGAGCGTCTTCAAAAAGAGCTTGAAGTAAATGTGGGGCTACATATTGATTTTTCTTCTACTGAACGATATCGAGTATACGGTCGTGGTGAAATGCACATAGAAATACTTTTAGAAAATATGAGACGTGAGGGATACGAAGTACAAGTTTCACAACCCCATGTTATAACAAAAGAAATTGATGGAATTATGCACGAACCTTTTGAAGAAGTTACTATTGATGTACCTGAAGAATTTTCAGGAACTATTATTGAAAAGTTATCTAAGAGAAAAGGTCAGATGACCGATATGAAACAAAAAGATGGCCAGGCTCGTCTTATCTTTAGTATTCCTACTCGTGGTTTGCTTGGTTTTAGAGGTGATTTTGTTGTTGATACAAAAGGTGAAGGTATTCTTGCTTCAGAAGTAATAGGTTTTAAGGAGCACACTGGCGTTATTGAAAAAAGAACTACTGGCTCAATGATTTCTATGGCTGATGGAAAAGCCTTAGGATTTGCACTATTTAACCTTCAGGAGCGTGGAGAGCTCTATATTGGCCCTACAACTAATGTATATACAGGTATGGTTATTGGAAATACTTCAAAAGGACAAGATATGGAGGTAAATCCAACAAAAGGAAAACAGTTAACTAATATGCGCTCTTCAGGTGCAGATGATGCAATTAACTTAACACCTCCTCAAACGCTAACTATAGAACGAGGCCTTGAGGTTATGCATGATGATGAATTTCTTGAAATAACACCTCATAACGTACGCTTACGTAAACAACCTAAAAGTCCAAAGCGCCATTAATAGAAAACAAGTATACGCATACAAGCTTTACTTTGATAGATGCAGTTAACCTCTATATGTTGAACCGCGTAATGTTTTAATACTAAAATATAATGAAAAGAAGAATATTATAGCAAGTGTCTGATTTACCCAAAAAAATCCGCTAAATGATGATGTCTGAAACACCTGTACTGCAGCAAACTCAAAGACGATGAGTGCAATAATTGATGTTGATGAATCTAGATACATGGTCCATTTTTGTTTTGGGTTTGTGATACCTGCTAAAAATGCAATTACTAAAATTATAAATGTTGACAGGATGGTTCGAACATTCGTATATTCTTTTAGGAACGGAAGCGTTAAAAGCATTATTCCGCCTCCCGTTAAAAAAAGCCTTCTAACAATATCTCCATAATAGTGGGGATATTTTGTTTTTTTCATTTTATCCCACCCGTCATCATACATATATTTGTCCTTATCGCTAGTATAGCATAAATTTTATTTTTGCAATC
>CAZKTI010000094.1:0-3240 GCA_964555725.1 uncultured Gammaproteobacteria bacterium
AAAAGATTATTTTCTGATGTAGCATTAGTAACATAGAGATCAAGATCGCCATCATTGTCATAGTCTGCTGATGAAAGACCATAGCTACGCTCATTATTAGTTAGTTTAACATTATCGGTATCCTCTACAAACATGCCATTTTCATTTCTATAAAATAAATTCGTAACACCTTTCCCTCCACCAACAAAGTAGCCAGATGCTACGACATATAAATCTTTATCGCCATCATTATCATAATCTAGAAATGTTGCCCCCCAGCCAATCTCATTTTCTAAATCTGTTTCAGGACCACCCATAAGACCAACCTTTTCCCGAATACCCATCTCAGACGCTTTGTTGCTAAAACGTTCTCCGTTTTCATTAATATTTAGAATCCCAGTCATTGCATTGCTAAGATAAATATCTTGAAATGAGTCATTGTTAATATCAGAAACACCAATACCCATTCCAAAAAAATAACCATCAATACCTAAAGAAACTGTCATATCAGTAAATGTCCCGTCACAATTATTTTTATATAGAGGGCTTGACCCTGAATCAGAGGCTATCATCAAATCCATGCAGTTATCGTTATTATAATCAAACCATGCAGAGGAATATGAAACTCCACTAATGCCAGAAAATTTATTAAGCACGGCATCCATATATGAAAAGAATTTTGAAGGTCCACCAACTCCAGCTTCTTTTGCAACATCTGTAAATGTGCCATCGCCATTATTTTTAAACAGCTGATCGCTTGCAGATGTAACAAACATACCACCTTCTAGATTGTGAATATTTTCTAATTCATAGACAATAGGGTCTTTTGAAATATTAGTTACAAAAATATCTAAAAATCCATCATTGTTAAAGTCAACCCAAGAAGAACCAGTTGAGGAAATGGGGGTAAATAATACTCCAGAAGTTTTAGTTACATCAACGAATGTCCCATCACAATTATTTTTATATAGAATATTAGATTCTTCATGATTAGCAACGAACAAATCAACGCAACCATCATTGTCTATATCTCCAAATGAAACCCCGGTAGATTGACCTCCATATGCAACATTTGCACTTTCTGCTTTGTCAGCAAATGTGCCATCACAATTATTTACATAAAGTGAATTATTACCATCTGGATTTGCTACATATAAATCAACGCACCCATCATTGTCTACATCCCCCCAAGCAGATCCGTTACGTATAAAAATTTGAATATCAAATTCACCAAGTTGTTCATTATAAAATGTTCTTCCTAAAGATGGATTCTCAACACCTGCAGTTTTTGCAACATCAGAAAAAAAGGCATCCAAACCTTTTTCATTTTTATCAGATAAATTAATGAAAATAAACAAAAGAGCACCTATTCCAATTACTGCAAATAAAATCTTTTTCATAAGTATATATATGTTAATTGCGGGGCATTCCGTATCTGCGCTTTACGTATTTTTTCCACAAATGATGAATAATTACAATCTGAGCATATAATTTTCAAAAAGAACTGGCAAGAGGGCATCTATAGTGATGAAAGTAGGAGAGTAAAGAACAGTGTATTTTAGAGATATTAAAACTATAGAATAAAGTAAGTATGTGCATAATAAAGATAATTGAATATACCTAATGTTTGGGTTATAATCTCATGGACAGATAAGCGCTAATTAGTAGAAATTAGTACAGAAAAGTAAAACCCTGTATTCTTAAGAGCTTCATTAAGAAAGAATGGAAAAGAAAAATTAATTTATAAATACCATCAGTATCATAAAGACTTAACATTTTATATGCACGCTATAAGGCTAGGATTTGCTCTTGCGAGAGCAGGATTTAAATTACAATACGAAGGAAATTACTTAGGGATACTTTGGCATTTTTTAAATCCCTTAGCAGCATTTGTAGTAATTTTTTTAGTATTCTCTCATTTTTTTGGTTCAGACGTAGAGCATTACCCACTTTATTTATTGTCAGGACTTATAATTTTTAATTTTTTCAGATCAATAACGGTTGAGTCTACTGCTGTAATAAGAAATAGTAGACATATAATAAAATCAATTAGTTTTCCAAAAGAAGCCTTGATAATAGCACCAATATTAAGAGCCGCGTATGCGCATTTATTTGACATACTTGTATTTATTGTACTTTTGATTTTTAGCAATTTATCGGTAGTACAGGTTTTGTTTTATCCTTTTGTATTTATTATCATTGCTATTTTTGTATACGGTATGGCACTTGGCCTTTCTGCTATTTCAGTTAATGTAATGGACATATCAAGTGTTTGGGCAGGGCTTGCCCAGGCATTATGGTTTGCAACGCCAATTTTTTATTATAGTGATCAATTTCTAATTTTACATACCTTTAATTTGTTCAACCCTTTATATTATTTCATAACAATAGCACGAGACATATTGATATACGGACAAATGCCACAATTATGGATGACATTTTCTGCAATAGGATTTTCTGTAGTTTCATTAATGCTCGGGTCCCTTATTTTTAAAAATACAAAAATTAAATTCGTAGAGAAAATATAATATGAGAAATAAAAAATATTTATACATTTATTTACATATTCCAAAATGTGCAGGAAGTACCTTTAAACATCACCTTAGGAACAATTTCAAAAAAGAAGAAATTTTAGAAATTGGGGAAGATTTTGTATCCTCCAATTATAGAAATAAAGCATTCCCACTTTTTTCAGAAAATGAAAAAAAAGAAAATAATGAGTTTACTAGAAATAAGATTAAAGAGCATTTGGTAAATTTAAGTTTAGAGCAAAAAAATAAAATTAAAGTAATTTACGGACACTACACCCCTTATGGTGTGCATGAGTATTTTGATAAAAATTATCGATATATTACTTTTTTTAGAAACCCAACAGATATGATTACTTCCGCTTATAATTACTTGTTAACAAAATATGAAAATAATATTTTAGAAGAAAAATATAAATCAATAATTGCACCAAACAAAGAGTTAATATCTTTTGAACATTTTTTTAAATTGATAATTCAATTTTCACAACCAAATCCTTTACAGAAGTATTTATATAATTTGGGATATTTTGAAGAAAAAAATATCCTTAATGTTAATGAATTAAAAAAATGTTTAAAAAATTTTTATTTTGTAGGAATTACTGAAAATTATAATCCAGATGCAAAATTTTTGTATTATAAAATGGGCATGACTAAGTTATTTAAAAGCCAAAATATATCTACAAAGTATTATTCACCAGATAAAAATGAATATAAAAAAATTGATAATATT
>CAZKTI010000095.1:0-3231 GCA_964555725.1 uncultured Gammaproteobacteria bacterium
TTGATCCAAATAGTAGAGAGGTATGGGATTATAATGTTCTCTTAGCAAAGGATGCGGTTGATAAAGGATTTGATGAAATAAACTTAGATTACATTAGATTTCCTAGTGACGGCCCTATAGGAAGCGCAGTATATACACATGATGTGGGGAGAGAAAAAACAGAAACAATAAATGCATTTTTTACATATTTCGCTGAGCAAATGAAAGATGAGCCGGCTTATCGTTCTGCTGACCTTTTTGGAATGACTATGTGGCATGAAAGTGATTTTAATATAGGACAAACATTAGTGGGCGCTGCGCCACATTTTGATTATGTCGCTCCAATGGTGTATCCCTCTCATTATCCTGATGGGTTTTTGGGTTTAGAGAATCCTGCGGATCACCCTTATACTGTTGTAGAAACAAATCTTGCTAGAGGAAAGACATTTCTTGAAAAAATCGCTTCATCTACCGAGTCTATTGCAGAAATACGTCCTTGGATCCAGGATTTTAGTTTAGGAGCAGTTTACACTGCTGATATGGTTAAAGAACAATTACGAGCAGCAGAGGAACATGATACAAGTGGTTATTTTGTCTGGAATGCTTCTAATAGGTATTCTTATGATGCATTTATAGATAATTGATTTTTTACTTTTTATAGAACTTTGCTATAGTAGGTATATGACATGGCAACCAAAACAAGTTAAGCTAGACCAAAAAGGTATGGCAAAAGTATTAGGAGAGCGAGAAGCGCAAGTAATGGATGTAGTATGGAAGAAAAAAGAAGCTTCTGTTCGCGATGTTTGTGGAGAACTTTGTAAAAAAAGAGATTTTTCCTTTAATACCATAATGACAATAATGAACCGCTTGACCAGTAAAGGGCTTCTTACTAAACGTAATAAGGATGGCATGTTTTGTTATTCTGCAAAAATGCAAAAAAAAGATTTTATGGTAAAAGTAGCTTCAGATATATTATCTAGCCTTTTTAAAGATTCGCAATTTTTCAATAAAGAAACGGTGGGGGAGGCGGTTAAAGGTCTTCCCAAAGATGCCCAAAAAGTAGTTGTAAAAGCTTCAAAGGGTAATTAGCCACACACAAACATGTAAAGTGTATTTGACACACTACATAACGTAGTGTAATATTATTGTAAATATTAATTTTATCCACAGTATCATTATGCCTCAATCTTTTGGAGGGATGTCACCAAAGGCATCATTTTTTACAGGAGTCGGTAGCGCTATCGGCGTTTTAAGTTTTATAGGCTTACTTATTATGGCTTTTACCTTTGCATTCGCAAATGACGAATCGTCAAATACTGAGAATGTTGGATCTGGAAACAATGCACAAGCCCAACCTTCAGTAAATGCACCAAGTATGGATCAAGGTCATGGTGGCGGTGTCGCTGAAGTAAGTGTTGCGGCAATTACTGACGATGATCATATACGAGGTAATCCAAGTGCAAAAATAAGCATAGTAGAGTTTTCTGATTTTGAGTGTCCCTTTTGTGCAAGACTTCATCCTACACTTAACCAAGTTATTTCTGAATACGACGGTGATGTAAATTGGGTATATAGACATTTTCCACTATCAAGTATTCACCGTAACGCAGAGTCAGCTGCAGAAGCTTCGGAATGCGCTTCTGAGCAAGGTAAATTTTGGGAATTTGCAGATGAATTGTTTAATAGACAAGCGTCACTAGGAAGCTCAGCGTATAGCCAAATTGCCACGTCCATTGGTCTTAATGTTTCTCAATTCGAATCATGTATTAATAACGGTACATATGGTTCTGAGGTAGCAGCAGATCTTCAAGATGCTACTAATGCAGGAGGCCGTGGAACGCCATATGCTGTAATCGTTACTGACTCGGGAGACACTATACCTATTTCTGGCGCTCAGCCGTTTGCGCAGTTTCAAAGCATAATCTCTGGCCTTCTATAGATTTATGAATATGGAGCAGGAGCAGTCTAGCTGGGAACAAGAGAATACAATTTCTTCAGTAAAACCAGAGCAAAAGCCCAGAAGTTCTTTGAAAATCATTATTATTGCATCGTTACTTGCAATGTTTGGAGTTCTGATTCTTTCAGGTACATTTCATGTTGGTAGCAGTGGGGATGCGGTGGTTACAGTTTCATTTATTGCAGCCCTTATTGGTGGATTTTTATCTCTCATTTCTCCATGTTCTGCTGCAATGTTACCTGTGTTTTTTGCATATTCTTTCAAAGAAAAGCGACAGTTAGTAAAAATGACTTTTGTATTTTATCTGGGACTTGCAACTCTGTTTGTGCCATTAGGATTTTCTGCTTCATTCGTAACTAATTTGTTTTTTAAAAATCAACTTTTCTTTTTTAATGTTGCAGGGGCCATCTTTATTTTGCTAGGCATTTTTATTTTTTTAGGCAAATCATGGCAATGGCTCCCGAAGAGAATGAGAAATCAAGATTTATCTTCTGGTAAGAAAAGTGTTGGCACTATTTATGTGATGGGTCTTTTGTTTTCTTTTGCAACTGGTACGTGTTCTGCACCTATAATAGGAGGGATTCTCACTCTTGCCTCTACCTCAAGTAGTAGTATTACTGCGGTTCTTCTTCTTTTAACCTATGCATTTGGATTGGTTTTACCTATGTTTATAATGGCGTGGTTCTTTGATAGGTATAATTTTGCAAACAGTAGGCTGGTGCGTGGTAAATCTTGGGGTATTAGTATTTTTGGAAATACATTTAATATACATTCCACGAATATAATTACAGCGGTTCTTTTTATAAGTATTGGTATACTTTTTATAATTACCAAAGGAACTAATTTATTTTTAGAAAGTTTTGGTACTTTAGGACTTACCGATCTTTATTATAATGTTAATGCATCTGTTTTGAGTGCAACAGCCAACCTTCCTAATTGGCCTTTCTATGTATTATTTATCGGTATAGTTATTTGGTATTGGTATCGAATAAAACAAAAAAATTAATTACGTATAAGCTATGACACAAAATAAACCATTTTTTCAGCTTCCCAGAGTACTCGTTTTTACAGGCGAGATATTCATGGTTTTTTTGTGGAGCATTGTAGCTTTTTGGGGTGTAATATTTTTTGCCAAAGGATTTTTTGATTTAGGTAATCTATTTTTAATTGACAGATTTTACGGATTCACGTTTTTACTCATAGGATTTTTCTTTTTACGACATGTATTTACCTATGTAGTTAAAGTGGAAGGTACCCCTTTTTTAAGACACCAATTCTACGAGTGCGTTCGACCT
>CAZKTI010000096.1:0-3179 GCA_964555725.1 uncultured Gammaproteobacteria bacterium
TAGAAGCACAGTGGGAAGCGGAGATCGAGAACATCACAGAAGAATGGAACAATCATTATGCCGTTACCGTGGTTGAAGGGTGGGTAGATGACGATTATGATGGAGGGGTCACCATTCAGGCCAGATGGAGTGTTGTATTAGACTGGGATATGGATGAATTTGTAAGATTGCCCAACTCTTATCCCACCTCGACACACGCTGCGATGCATATTAATGATTTATATGGCGATATTTTCGATATAAATGAGGCGTTTTTGAATAAGACGACAATTGACGGACAACGACTGCGATGGGGCTGCAGAGTTGACCTACAGCACCCAGATGTGCTTAACGAAGAATATTTCTATGATCCTGATGGTCTTAATGAGGCGTGTCAAAAAATTGATACAAATATCGACGACAGGCGCGATGCATTCAAAGCCCTATTAGAACAATTCTTCAAACAAGAAGGTTGGATGGAAGGCGGCGAGTATATTAAATTAGCATATGAGATCGAAGACACGCCGTTCGAATCCTATGAGTGGGATGTGCGATATGACGGAGAACACCCCACAGAGTCGTATGAAGCGACTGCAGCGGTATCACATACCTTTAATCCGGAAGAATTTGACGTAGATCCTAGGATCTTGTTCCAGATTCTTGATTCTCGCGATTGGCGCATTGCGGTGCGGACACGATTACTTAAATCCGCCCAGGTAGCACTTGGTACAGAATATCACCTCGACATAGAAAACTCCCAGGCAGTTGAAGACGGAGGAGACATAAAGTATACCCTTACCTTTCAAATCACAGCAGACGACCCTGACGAGCGCGTAAAGCTATTCCGTGAGCTTACAACTGGCGAGGATAGCGATATGGACGATGCTGATAACCTTAGTGCAGCGTTCACCGGTGTTATGGTTCAGTTTATGAATGATCGGCAGCCCTCACACATGCAGCAGAATTTAGATGAACACCTCGTGAAAACCTGGAAGGAGTTTATAAGAAGATGAATTTACTATTTATTTTACTTTTGAGCTGTATAAATGTCAATATGAGCGGTAAACTTAAGCACGAGGTTGACTTAAAAATAAAAATGGTTGATGACACCGGTGTGACTCCACCCGAAACGGGGGACGCAAACGAAGAATCTCCCTCATCATGGCAGGGGGTCTGGTTTGAACCATGATACCACAGGAGATGTAAATGAGCGAATACCTAAATGATCCTGAATACTTGTTCAGCATTCTTACAGCCATAGTAAAGAAAAATGGCGGCAAAATCACTCTTTCAGAAGATGAATTAAAAAATATCTCAAAAGGCGACTTAATCGGCATGTATTATGAGCCGAAAACGGGACAGATCATACTTAAAGAGGTAGAACCAAAAGATATGTTGCAGGCAGCTTCGATGGCTCGTACGAAAAAAGAAGAGAGTTACGAAAATTGACATGTCTGATAATTTTCGAAAGTTGAACATTCATTTTGATATTGAAGGGGTTCGAGAAGCTTATCGCATTGCTGTAGAAGATATTGGTTTTAGTGGTGATTTGGTAAATTGCATAAGTCTCACTCACATCGATGACAAAGAAAGCGTTCCCCGGTGCGTATTTTGGACCATGAACGAAAACTATGAAGAAATTCAAGTCGAACGCTTCGTAAACGAAGAAGCATACAGAGTATTTGAGCCATTATTGATGAATACCTACTTTAAAAATGTATACGATATTCTTTCAGAACACTATAAGCTAGGAAGAGTTCGAATTTTAAAACTTACCAGTCGCTCTTCTTTGAGTTATCATAGAGATCCAGAGGCACGTTTACACATTCCTATAGTTACTAATCCGGGTGCTCTAATGATCGTTGAAGAACAGGCACACCACATGAAAGCTGACGGGAGTGTATACTACGTTGATACTACCAAATATCACACAGCCCTTAATGGGGGGAATGTACCTAGAATACACTTGGTGGCAACCATTTTAGACGAAAATAAAGAAGAAGAACTGTATGAAATATACGGAGGAGATTAATGAGAAAAACTAAACGGTTAATCAGAGAGCTATATGCCCTTCAAGCCGGCGAAGAGCTATATATAGTATTAACTCTTGTTAAATTGGCTGCTTTCGCTTGCGGCTTCGGCGCCGGAGTGGCTGTAGGGTACTATTGGTTATGAAACATCTCGATAGAGCGTTGATCGTATTGGAGGCCATTTGTCCTGAGTGTGTTGCTGATTATGAAGAGGAAATCGAACTATGGATTACGTACGGAGGGGATTAGATGAAACTTCTACTTGAAAATTGGCGAAAGTATTTGAAAGAAGCAGATGATTTTGACTGGGATGCTTTTGGGTTTTCTGATGAAGAACGTGGAGAATCTATACCAAATTCTCCACAATATGAAGTTCTCATAGCACTTGATAGAGGCGATACTTTTACTATCGGTAACCGAAAGCCAGTATATCGTATTATTGGGGCTCTCGGAGGTTCAGTCGGGAGTGCGGTAAAGACGGCAGTTATTGATGGCTCCGCGGAGCGGAAATATTATATTATCAAGCCAGTTGGGGATGAATATGCTGTTGGCGCTTTCGAGGCTGTCGGCGGCACAATGGATTCGGTTAATGAGCCCAGAGGCGGCAAAACAGGATTTGTTATGAATGTAACGAAGGCGTCAAAAGACAAATGAAACTCCTACTTGAAAATTGGCGAGAGTATTTGAACGAAAGAGTTTATGGTAATTTGATTACTGCCTACTCTCGCACATCTCGTTTGTCTAATATTAGGAGCATGCTCAAAAATGGCTGGCGTATTGGCGATTATGGTGATTTTGAGCCTGGAATATATCTTGTTTATAATTTCGAAGAGAGTGAATATGCGGATCGTTGGTATGGTACGTATATTATGAAATTTGCCATTAAAGCGCATAATAAGCTTTTGATATTTGACCCAGATGCGGCAAAAACAGTATATGGAAAAAATTCTGATCTTCGTTCTCAAGTTGAATCGATTGATCCAGAGCTTTTAGAAGACAAGAGAGTGGAAAAATGGTTAGTTAGCAAAGAAAAATATGGCGCCACCAGCAGTGGTTTCTATGGATTACCGGGTGTACTTAAGGAATCCATTAATGGAATAATGATAAATACCGGCCCCAAAAAAGATGGATATGTAGCAGTGATATATAAACCAGAAAACGTTTTAACTA
>CAZKTI010000097.1:0-3175 GCA_964555725.1 uncultured Gammaproteobacteria bacterium
CCTGACTTCCCTGAATAGGCATATTAATTGCCATACGCTCTGCGGCATGTCTTAAAATGGCGTTTTTTGACCCTAGGTCAGCCAGATAACGCCTTCTTCCTGTAATACTTTCTGCATAGCCTTTTTCTTTAGCACTTTCTATAAGATTTTCTCGGTATTCTTTTAGAGTATCATATTCTTCAAAATATCTATCTAAGAAATGCTGTGCCTCTGAAACAGATACGTCTGTTCTTTGTGAAAGGCCGTATGAGCCCATACCATACAGAACTCCGAAATTTACCTCCTTTGCTTTGGATCTCATGCTATCTGTTACTTTTTCAGGAGTAGTGTCGTTAATAAATGCAGCTGTTAATTTATGAATATCTACATCGTTTTTAAAAGCTTTTACCATATTTGGGTCTTTTGAGAGGTCTGCTGCAATGCGTAGTTCTATTTGTGAGTAATCTGCAGCTATTAGAATATTTTTACTTTCTGCAACAAATACTTTTCTTATGTTTACGCCAAATTCTGTTCGTATTGGAATATTTTGCAGGTTTGGATTTGCAGAAGAAAAACGGCCAGTCGCTGCTCCAATTTGGTTATATGTAGTATGAATACGGTTTGTTTTTGGGTTTATAAGCTCTGGCAGCGGTTCAAGATACGTTGACTGGAGTTTATATAATTCTCTATAGCTTAAAATCATTTCAACTATTGGATGCTGATGACGAAGCTTATTTAATTCACTTGCTGCAGTTGATATACCCGTTTTAGTACTTTTTAATAAGTCTGAAGGTATTTCAAGTTTTTCAAAGAGAATTTCCTTTAATTGTTTAGGTGAGCGGATGTTAAATTCACCTCCTGCAATTTCATAAATAGCTTTGGTTAGTTTAGCCAATTGTTTGCTTACTTTTTTATTAAGAATCGCAAGCTCTTTTTTATTGATAGTTATGCCTGCTCGCTCCATTGTTTCAAGAATTGGGACAAGAGGCATTTCCATATTGTAAAAAATATCGTCTAGTTTTTTTTCTGCAAGTCTTTCTTCAAATATAGGGTACAGGCGGAAAGTATAATCTGCATCAGCACATGCATACGGAACAAGCTGTTCCTCGGGTACATCCGCCATTGAAATTTGTTTTTTTCCAGTACCAATCAATTCTTCTATTTTTGTCATCTGTTCGCCAAATTCAATAAAGACAAGATCTTTTAGTCCCTGTTCCCGGGTACCGTTTGCAAGAAGCTGGGCTGCAATAATCGTATCGAAAAAGAGACCATTCATTTCAAAGCCCGCAGTACGCAGCACGGCAAGATCAAATTTCATATTATGTGCAATTTTTTTGATTTCTTTTGATTCAAATATTTTAGTGAAATATTTTTTATATTTAATAAGTATTTCTTTTGGAATCCAGAATGCCCTTTTTTTTTCACAGCTGATACTCATTCCTACAATATCATCAAGAAGAGGGTTGAGTCCGCTTGTTTCTGTATCAAATGCAAATAATTTTTTTTGTTCCAATTTTTTTATAAGTTCATCAATATCCTTTTTAGTTTTCACTACAGAATAGTTGCCGGAGACCTTTGTTTCATGATTTGTTTCAGCTGTGCCAACTATTGATAGGCGCGGTATAAGCGTTCTGAATTCAAATTCGCGAAAAAGTTCGTAAGCCCCGCTTGTATCTATTGGTTTTAGCTCAAACGAGGTAAGCTTCTCTTTTATTGGCATGTCAGTCTTTAAGGTTACCAGTTCTTTACTTAGAAAAGCATCTTTTTTATATTGAGTTAATAATTCTATAAGACGCTTAGAAATTTTGGTAGTTTTAGAGAGTTCTTTATATAGATTTTCAAGTGTTTTAAATTTTTTTACTAATTCACGAGCGGTTTTGTCTCCAATTCCAAGTACGCCTTTAATGTTATCACTGGGGTCTCCGCGAAGTGCTTTATAATCTATAATTTGCTCAGGTGTAAGCTCATATTTTTCTTCAAGATCCTTTTTTGTTATCTCTTTAAACTCACTTATTCCTTTTTCTAGGTTAATAATATGAACATTGCCGTCAATAAGCTGATAAATATCAAAGTCTTTTGTTATGATATGGATTTCAAGATTTTCCTCAGATTTAAACGTTTCAACAATTGAGCCGATTATATCATCTGCTTCAAATCCTTTTTTTGATAATGTAGTTATTTCTAAACTTTTCAGAATTTTCTTTATATGCGGGAACTGGTTATAAAAATCATCCGGCTGTACCTCTCTGGTGGCTTTGTATGCAGGATAATTTACATGACGAAATGTAGGTCCTTTTTCATCCAAAGCAACGGCAAGATAGTCCGGTTTCATGTCCTTGATTACCTTAAGAAGTGTTGCAGTAAATCCATAGATAGCATTTACTACCTCACCTGATTTTGTGGTAAGCGGCGGAAGGGCAAACCATGCCCTATAAATAAGGGCATGACCATCAATAATAATGAGTTTCTTCTTCTTTTCTTTCATGAGTTGAATTGTAGCATTTTTTACGTTTATGCTATACTGGGTGTATGGAAACGCTAAAAATATTCGCTTATTTTAGAATTCATCCATTTATTGGGATTATAATCGTATCTATTGTTGGAATTATCAGTATGGTAATTTTTTTGTTTAAGGCTCCAGCAGCATACGGATTTATACCTTTTGGCGGCATGGTTACAGCATTTACTCTATGCGTTATTACTGATTCAAACACTGGTAAATGCGGTACTTGTAAGGAGTGTGGTGTAACATATCCCTTTGCTTGTAACTCGATGAATGAGGTTATGGTAAGCAATGTTGTCTATATGTCCTCTTAAAACCCATGTCTATATAGGAACCGGCGCACCACCTTTTATGGGTAAATTTATTCTAGGACTAGGCTTGCCTTTTTCCATTTTCGCACCAATTACCGGCACAAACTAAAACATCCTATCAAATGGGATGTTTTTAATATTCTTATAGTTTAGAAAAATAGTGGAGGTCACGGCGGGGATCGAACCCGCGAATAAGGGTTTTGCAGACCCATGCCTTACCACTTGGCTACGTGACCACATTAAGGTCGTGAAAACTATATCATAGCATATTAGGCTTTGCAATCTTTACACTAGTACTTAAAGTACCATACTTATTTATAGAGTGTTTATTGCTCTTTTTTGATACGAGGTAAAAAAATAGTCAATTTTAATTTTTTGTTCT
>CAZKTI010000098.1:0-3126 GCA_964555725.1 uncultured Gammaproteobacteria bacterium
CATTAAAGACGATGACAAAACGATCACACGAAGAGTGCATCGGTTGATGCCCAGCAGATGATAAATCGACAATCGATAACCGGCGATGACCAAGAGCAATACCAACAGATTCATCCGCCCAAACACCAACATCATCTGGGCCACGATGATGAATTGTTTCCGTCATATTTCTGGTAGTTTGTTCAAGATCCTTTTTGACTATTAAACATAAGGCGCCAGTAAAACCACACATGATTAAATTAACTGCTCACTATGAGAACGATAACCAACTGCACACCAATATGGTGATTCTGATGAAAATTTAATATTTTCAAGTCCAGAATTCTTCATCAAATTTTTTATTTCAACACGAGTGAATCTCTGCTCTAGTTGAGTACCAAATCGATCTAACGCATCAGTTCTCATTGTATAGAAACTTAACTTTCTGTATGTAGCAAGTGGCATGTTATTAATATTCAACCCTAATTTTTCAGCTAAGAATGAAAGCCGTGCTAATGGAAAATAAACTACACCAGCAATTAACTGGCTGACAACATAACGCATTTTGTGTGGAAGCCGAGAAACCACGTATCTTATGACTTCACTTAAACGCCAAATCATTCGAAACCAAACAGGTCTATTGTCAAATGAATAATATAGATAAACAAGAAATGGTGCTCCTTTTTTAAGTTTTCGTACACAGGCAGACATTGCAGCCTGTGTATCAGGTATATGGTGGAGCACACCTAATGAATAACCAAAATCCATACTCTCGTCTACAAGAGGCATAGTATCTACGCTTGCAGAATAAAATTCACAGTTGTTAGAATTTCTTAAATTATTTTTTGCAATCTCTAATGCCGAGCTTGGATCAATACAATGCAATCGACCAACAATAGGTGACACAAACTTAGCCCATCGACCACTGCCACAACCCAAATCAAACCCTACCGCATCCTCGGGCAAAGAATTCCAGGGGAATATATTAAAATACAAATCAAACAGCTGTTTTGCTTCAGCTGACTCTAGATCGGATTGATCGAATCTCTCCCATTCATCACCAAAACCAGCAACAGTTGATTCGTCTATATTTTGTTTACTCATAATACTAGCTAGAATCAGAACAATAATCAATTAACGAGAAATAAGCAGTCATTACCATTCACGCGAATATTTAACAAGTATAAAACACTATTCTATTAATTAAGATAATCAGTGTAATAATCTCTTATATATTCTTCTAAGCATATCTTCCAATCTCGCATCACGTTAACACCTCTTAACTCGAGTTTTTTATCAACAAGACGTTCGGATGGTGGTCGTTCTGCATAATATTCCTTTTTCCAATAGCTTGAATCAACAGGTATAACTTTCACGTCATCTTCTAGTTTCAAGATTTTAATTAGCTCTTCAGCCACCTCAAATCGACCTGTTATGCCGCCACAAACCATGTTGTAAAGGCCCCAATATTCTTTTTCGAGCAGCAACTTAACATTTTGTGCAAAATCATGTGTATAGGTAGGCGTTCCTAATTTATCGTTAACAATAAACAATTCTTTCTTACCATCTTTAATTTGTTGCATTATTTTTTGGACGAATTTTTTATCCTTTTTGGGACCAGCGCCCATCATCCAGCCAGCACGACATATAAGATGTTTTTGAATGTTTTTTTCCACAAAAACTTCACCAGCATATTTACTACGTGCGTAATGCCCTAGTGGATTTGGCAAATCCCAATCATCATAGGTATCCTGTTTACCATCAAAAATACCAGCAGTACTTATATACAAAAGTGGAATATTAAGATTATTGGCTATATAGACCGCATTTTCGACTGAAATTGTATTAGTCATGTATGTATCATCAACGTTTTCTTCGCAATACTCAAGATCTGTAAAGGCCCCTAAATGAAATAAATAATCTGGTTTGAATTCTTCTACATCTTTTTTATATAAATCAAAATCCCTGAAATCTAAAAACGACAACCAGTCATCATTAACATTTATATCTGTACATTTCAGGTTATAGCTTTCTTTAAAAACGCTATAAAATGCCTCACCTAGCATCCCTCCACAACCAGCTACGTAAATTTTCTTTCTATCGTTCATTATCTATATTCCTAAATATTATTTAATATCATTAGATATTTTTTTTTGATGACGGTGGTTGAATAATTATTTACAACCGACTCTCTTGCAGCCGTACCCAGTTTCCTTCGAAGACCAGGATCTTTTATCAATAATTCAAGTGCATCGACCCATTCATCATCTGATAGAACAAGTATGCCATTTTCGAAATGTGAAATTATATTTGAAGTTGTACCGAAATTTGTTGCAACCGTTGGCAATCCGAAAGCCATATATTGGATTGCCTTTAAACCGCTTTTACCCCTAGCCCATTTATCCGTAACTAGAGGATATAATCCTATATCAATACCTTGTAAGTCTTTAACCTCTGATTCCTCTGTCCATTGAATAACTTCAAGATCAATACCTTCTAACTCATACTCAAAATTCCCAATAATACGAAGTTTAAAATTGCACCGTTTTCTTAATTCAATAAAGGTATCTCGCAGTAGGTCAAGATACATTTTAGAGCTCCAGGTACCTGTCCAACCTATAGTAATAAAACTGTCATTTTTATAATCATTTATAGGTAAAAATCGGTCAACATCAACTGATGCTGAGATATAGGTACACTTTTTATATTCGTTGAGTGTAAGGCAGTAATCATTTAAAAATGGGGAGCTAGTGATAACTTGGTTACTTTTCCTAATTAAAAAATTAACTTTATTCACTCTATTTTTTAAAAATTTCACAAATGGGTTAACTTGATGATGTACTTCCATAAATACATTATCTTCAACATCAAAAATAATATGTCTTGATAAATATCGATACAAACATTCAAAAAAAGTTGTACCGAATGGAGTTACCCACATAAATATATATACGGCATCATACTTTTTTAATACCAGCAAGGTCTTACAACGAAGCCAGTAACCGTAAAATGTTCCATATATCTTATAAAACAAATAACCTTTTTTATAAACAACAGACCACATTTTTTTGCTCATAAATGATGAAACAGTTACGTCATAACCTTCATCTTGCCATTCATCAAAATATTGCTCATATTTTAAACGCT
>CAZKTI010000099.1:0-3116 GCA_964555725.1 uncultured Gammaproteobacteria bacterium
GATTTTAGAAAATTGGTACTTACTCCATCACCTATTGTGTAACCTAAAAGACGCTCAACATTTCTTGCATAAAACACCCCTTGATATCCCAGGTTGTGGATAGTGAGCAGCGTCGGTATACCCAGTCCCATTTTTTTCTCTAGTAAGGGAACAAGTGCACTATGCCAATCATTTACATGTATAAGTGATGGAGGTTCAGGTAGTTTTTTTATAGCTTCAATAACTGCTACGTTAAAAAATAAAAAACGTATGAGTTCTTTTTTTAAACCAGTTTTTGGATCGTCATCTGTTGGATAAATTTCTTCCCCGCCAAAGTATGTATTATGCTCTATGGTATATACGTCTGTATCCCAGTTTTTTAACTTCCATAGAGTGCACCTATTATTTTTTTTATTAAATTTTACATTGAAGGTGCCAATTTTTTTAAATTTAATTTTTTTACTAATAAGGCTATAGTGCGGAAGAATGCTTTGCACTCGCATTCCGTGTTTTTTGAGAGATAATGGAAGCGAACGCATAACATCTGCCAAGCCACCCGCTTTCACAAGTGGTGACATAGTTGCTCCAACAATTAGTATATTTGGTTCTTCTACCTCATCAGTTGCTGGAATAGCATGTATGGTGGTTTTTGATATTGCCATTGGTATTTAATCGCGTTTTTACCTTTATAGATAAGAGGGTTGTGGAAATCAGAACCCCCTGTGATTTTTAAATTGTGTTTTTTGGCAAGCCATAAATAATGTTCAACCTCACTCCAGTTGTGGTGTGGTGAAATTACTTCTAGACCTTTTAGCCCTTGGTTTTTTAATTGTTCTACTATTTTATCTTGTTCCCAAGTAAGTTGTTTTCCTGGGTGAGCAAGTACGGGTATGCCGCCTGCTTTTGTTATCATAGCAAAAACTGTTTTTACGGGAAGCGCTGTTTCATCCAGGAGTGGTT
The DNA here is from genome assembly GCA_964555725.1 of uncultured Gammaproteobacteria bacterium. GTDB lineage: Bacteria > Patescibacteriota > Patescibacteriia > CAZKTI01 > CAZKTI01 > CAZKTI01. The sequence continues at coordinate 940 of CAZKTI010000099.1, forward strand.
TTCGACCTTTTTTAAAATAAAAGTTTATAATGTCAAAAAATCCTGGCATTTCTGTTTTTAGATCTTTTTTAAACCGTTTTATATTTTCTGGATATTTTTCTAGCCATTTCATGATTTGACCAAAACCTATGTAATGCGATTTTGTGTTCCACATATCTTTCATGTCTACCTTTAGTCCTTTTTTTTGAACTACGTATAATGCATTTTCAACTGCACGTAGCCTATCTGCACACAGCTCCTCTAAGGACGCTTTTAGCCAACTATTTTTTGGATCAAAATTATATCCGAGTATATGATATATATTTTTTCTCCACGTAGCGTATATTTCTACGCCAGTAATTGCTTTTATTTTTTGCTTTTTTGCGTGAATCAAAAAGTCATTTACGCCAGAAATGGTATTGTGGTCAGTTAGTGCCATAGCAGCAACACCATGTTTTTTTGCAATGGTTATTATTTCATTTGGGGTGAGAGACCCCTCTGAATATATTGAATGAAAATGTAGATCTATGTATTTACTCATGGTATGGTTGTAATTGTACCAGAAGAGAGTTAAAAGGTCTTGTTTTTGTTAGGTCTTGATCCATTTTTTTTGAAATAATAGGAATAAGCATTTTTGGAATTATTTTTCGGTATGGATTATTTGTATGAGAAAGTGCCACCGCTGTAGTTGCAACAATATCAGCTGCAGCACGCGCTTGGTATAGTGGGAGTTCTTTTTTCGTTTTATTTTTTAATTTTTTAGGAATGTTTTTAAGATAGTGTTGTAAAAAATTTTTTTGTAATTCTAAAGTTTTTTCTACAGTTAAATACTTATTGGTCATAACCGCTAAATGCACCATGTACGTTCCTACATCGTTTACTGGTGAAAAAAGTGTTGTCGCTCCGAAGTCAATAATGCCAACAATTTTTCTTTTTGAATCATATAGAATGTTGCTTGCTTGAAAATCATTATGTGTAGGTGTTGGCTTTGTTGTTTTGTTGTAAGATTTTTGTTGAGTGTAAATAGCATTAAGATCATTACTTAATTTTTTAGAGAAGTATTTTTTAGGAAGAAATTTTTTTATTTTTTTTTCTACAGACACCCAATATTCCTTTTCCATTTTTTCTGTACGAACATGTAAATGTTTTCTTGATGGTCTTGTGTGCCACCATGCAAGTTTTTCTGCTACTTCTTTACTTGTTTTTTTTAGTACCTCATAGTCGTGTGCATAGTCGCGCAGTGTGTCGCCACTGTATTCACGATAGAGCATGAAATTTTCTTTTTCGAAATAATGAAGTGGAATTGGAACAGCGTGCAAATTAGTTTTTTTACTTTGCTCATACATATATTTCCACATATTCGCTGCTTCTTTTGTGATTCTATTTCCTCTTAAAATGAGGTAAGTCTCCATGTCAGAACCTTTAAATACAACATCACATGTGTATTTCACGATATAACTTTCACTTGAAAGAAGGGGAATATGCTTTGCTTCTATAATGTTAATTGTATTTATGTTTTTTGGAATGTTATGCGTTTTACAAAATTTCTCCATGTATGAAGTGTCAAGAAATTTTTTCATTGTTTTTTTGTTAGCCTTTTTTTGCATTATCTTTTTTTAGTTAAAATATTTTTTTTATCGTTTAGTTCGGTTATTCTGTCACGTAGTTGTGCTGCTCTTTCGTATTCTTTGTCTTTTGCCGCATGTAGCATTTGACGTTCAAGATTTTTAACTATTTCATTAAATTCTTTAATAGGGATGTATGGTAATTCTTTTGTGATACGTTGTGTGACATCTTCATCTGCTTCTTTTGCAAGGTTTGCGATTTTGTCACTACGTTGCCAGTCAAATGATGTGTAGACAATCTCTTGGTAAAGCGTGTGAGCTTGTTCTTTAAATTTTTTAGGTATGTTTTTAAATGAGTCTATTGTTTCAACCAGATCCTTTGCGCCTGCTTCTATCATTTCTATGCTCCACCACGGTTGCGCAGATGCCCACCAATACTGATCTGAATGCACAGCTCTATCAAGAAGCAAACGTGGTTTTTTTTGTGGATATTTTTTTATTAATTTAATTGCGAGATCTGTTAGTTTCCATTGAGCCATGTGTATTTCATTTTTTTCACTGTACCAACGAGTGTATGGATTTTTTACCTATTGACGTGTATACAAATATTAAAAAGAATACTTTTTCATATAT
>CAZKTI010000100.1:0-3096 GCA_964555725.1 uncultured Gammaproteobacteria bacterium
TAACCCACAATTAAACTTTGCAGTATTTGCGCAAGGTTTAGAATCAATTGTAGAATCTGAAAGGAGGGTAAATAATATTGTACTTAACGATTTCCAGGAATTAACAAATACAATATTAATTACAGAAGACCAAAAACTAGAAGCGCTTTCAACAAGTATTACATATTTAAATTCAGTGATTTCATTTTTAGATAATCTATCTGATGCAGTTACATTTGAAAGTGATTTATCCGACGCAACTGCAGAGTCATATCAACTTGGCATTAACACAGGTAGGCTCTCAGTATCTTCAGACGTATCAACGCTAACGACTTTAGGCCAATCAATAAGTTTACAAAGAATTACAAACGAACAAAATATTTTAAGTGCAAATACAAGCGTTAATAAAGCTAAAAATGCACTAATTATTTCTCAAGCTGAACTAGACCTTGCGAGGGCAGGGGCAACAGATGAACAAATTGATGCTAAACGTGCAGAAGTTCAGCAGGCAAAAGCAAATGTAATAGCAGCGGGTGCAAAGGTAAAAGAGGCAGAAGCTTCGCTAAAATCTTTAGAAGTAGAAAAAGAAAAATTCATTCTAGCGTCACCTTTTGACGGCATAATAACCGACGTAACAGTTGAGGTAGGAGAGACAGCACAACTTCAAGAAGTAGCAGTAAGGTTAAGTGCAGATACCTTCTTTGAGGTTGAAGTTAGAATTCCTGAAGCAGACATTACAAAAGTAGTTAAAGGCGATCTTGCAAACATCACTACAGACGCATATGGTGATAGCATTAAATTTCCAGCATCCGTTTTTTCAATAGACCCTGCAGAAAAAATTGTTGACGGCATACCTACCTATAAAACAATACTCATATTTGATAACGAGGACGAGCGATTACGTTCTGGGATGACAGCAAATATAATAATAACAACCGAAGATATCGCAAATACTCTTATAATTCCATCAAGAGCAGTAATTTATAAGGGAGAAAAACGTATGATTCGTATTCTTGAAGCGGGAGTTATTAAAGAAATTGAAATAGAAACCGGAATTAAAGGAAGCGAAGGTACTATTGAAGCGCTTTCAGGTGTAAAAGAGGGTGACAAAATCATAACATTTATCAATGAGTAAAAAAGAACTAATACATTTGGAAAATTTAGTAAAAACTTTTCCAGATGGAACTCATGCTCTAAGAGGAATATCTCTCTCAATAGAAAAGGGATCTTTTACTGCGATAATGGGGCCTTCAGGTTCGGGAAAATCTACACTAGTTAATATACTAGGTTTTTTAGATAAGCAAACAAACGGTACATACATTTTTGATAACAAAAACTCTTTTGATTACACAGAAGATGAGTTAGCTCACATAAGAAACGCAAAAATGGGATTTGTTTTTCAATCTTTTAATCTTCTGGCTAAAATAAGTGTATTTGATAACGTAATGCTACCTTTATTATATTCAAAAATAAATAAAAACGAATGGAAAAGAAGGACTGACTTAGCTATTCGCGCAGTAGGTCTTTCTCATCGCACTAAACACGATGTTACAAAAATATCTGGAGGAGAAAAACAACGAGTAGCTATTGCACGCGCTCTTGTTAATAACCCTGAAATAATATTTGCAGATGAACCAACAGGAAACCTAGATTCTAAATCAGGACAAATTGTTATGGAAACAATACAAAACCTAAATGAAAAACAGGGAAGAACAATTTGTCTAATAACGCACGAAGCTTATGTCGCAGGTTACGCAGGAAGAACAATAACGCTAAAAGATGGACAGGTTGTTAAAGATATTACAGTGCATGAGCGTCACAAGAAGGGAGATAGATATACAAAATAGTATGAAAGTTTCAGAATCATTAAAAATAGCAACAACTGGTCTTAAAACAAATAAAACTAGATCAATGCTAACTGTTCTTGGAATAGTTATTGCGGTAGCATCTATCATGATAATGATGTCAGTAGGTAAAAGCTCAGAAGCTTTTATTGTTGGAGAATTATCTGGTCTTGGATCTGAAACATTTATTATACGCCCAGGCCAAGAACCAGCGGGTCCCACAGATATAACAGACCTGCTTTTTTCAGATTCACTAAAGACAAAAGATATCGAGGCTTTAAAAAGGAAAGAGAATGTTCCAGATTTGGTTGAAATCATGCCTTTAGTTGTAATACCGGGAAGTGTTTCATACGAAGGAGATACGTATCGTGCAGACACTTTTGGTGCAGATGCTTTATTTTTTTCTAAAGCATTCAAACTTAAAATAGAGGAGGGCAGAGAATTTACTCAAAATGAAATTAGCTCGAATGCTAGTGTTGTAGTAATAGGCGATAAAGTAAAAAAAGAGTTGTTTGGAGAATCAGATGCTATAGGAAAACATATAAAGATTAAAGACAGGAAAATGAAAATAGTTGGAGTATATGAAAAATCTGGGCAAGTGGCGTTTTTAAACATAGATGAAACCGCAATAGTGCCATATACAACCGCACAAACATATTTATTAGGTATAAATTATTTTAATGAAGTAGTAGTAAAGGTAACTTCAGGCGACGTTGTAAATCAAGCAGCGAGAGACGCAGAAGCAACACTAAGGGACCTTCATAACATAACAGACCCATCAAAAGACGATTTCTACATTCAAACCCAAGAGGGTTTGGTAGATCAAGTAAGTGGAATAATAAATTCACTTACTGTATTTCTGTCTTCAGTTGTTGCAATAGCACTCGTAGTCGGAGGAGTAGGTGTAATGAATATAATGTTAGTTTCAGTTACAGAGCGCACAAGAGAGATTGGACTAAGAAAAGCTTTAGGTGCTACAAATAAAGATATATTACAGCAGTTTCTCATAGAGGCGATATTGCTTACCGGTTTTGGCGGTGCAATTGGAATTATTATAGGCGGCGGAATATCATACGCAACATCTGTAATTTTAAAAACGGTGCTAGAGTTAGATTTACCTTTTGCAGTACCATACCTAGCGGCATTTTTAGGAGTAGTTGTTTCTGCAAGCACAGGTGTAATCTTTGGTATATATCCTGCAAGAAAAGCAGCAAGACTAAATCCAATAGATGCTCTCAGGTACGAATAATCCACCTCTTTTCTTTTTTAATAT
>CAZKTI010000101.1:0-3058 GCA_964555725.1 uncultured Gammaproteobacteria bacterium
ATATATGAAAAAGTATTCTTTTTAATATTTGTATACACGTCAATAGGTAAAAAATTCTTTAAAAATGAAAGCATTTTAATTTATTTTTTGTTAATCAATATTTTATTTCGGTATGCAAACTATATCCACAAAAAATGGACATAATTTAGATGAATTATAACATAAAATTATTATTTGAATAAAAAAAGTATTAAAAAAGCCATATAAAAAATTACCTGAGGTAAAATGCTTTTATTTGTTTACTTTATAAAGTACAAAGCCCTCTGCACTGCCAGAAACTGGCTTGAAAAAATCTGGACAATTAAACTCAGGAAAATATACATAATCAACACCAGTCAACTTTGATAGATATGCTTTTTTTGAGCAATCACCCGCAATAAACTCATGTGGCAAGGAGGTGTTCAAACTAATCGTTCCAGACTTAATAGCCAGTGGATAATTGTCAGTAACAACGCCAAGTACTTTCCCCTTCCATGGAGACGAGAGGAATCGCTTATTATGGATTTTTGAAAAAATTTCAATATCTTCATCATTAAGATACTTATTTGCAGGGGCTCCTGGAATTGCAGAATCACCACTTATTTTATTAATAGCTATAAGGCGCTCCCAATTTGATTGTTCAGTATAATAAAATGATCCAAAAAAGAATATCACTAGACTGGTGGTAACCAGTGTCCGTCTGGCTTTTTTTGAATCAAAGGGCAAATATTTTTTTATAAATTCATAAAAATAATGTATCCCAAATCCACTTATAATCGTTGTTAAAATAGCTGTAACAACAATTACTCTTTGGTAATCAATAACGAGACGTTGAACAGATGTGGAGTAATATCCCCAAATAATAAAACCAACAATAGTTGGGACAATAATCCACGATATTTTTTTAAATGCAATCTTGCTTCCTATCACCGCAAATATTAGAGTTATGATTGGGATAATTGCAAAAACAGAGTATTGAGGAATAAAATTCCCTGTGTATGAATCGTAGAAAATTATATTCCAAATTGATAAAAAATGGTCTCGCTGCTCCGCCCACGATGGAATGATAAAAATTAATTTTGTTGAAAAAATAATGATAATAAAATCCACAACGTACCTCTTTACCCGTTGAAGTGCTTGGGGGAAAATTTCAAGTGCCAGTACGGCAAGTACAATCACAATGTCAAGTATAAAAGAAATGTATACAAGTGGTTCTGAAAAAAAATGTAATACATTTAACTTCATAAATATATAAGCAGCTGGTATGATAAGAAAAAATGCATTCATTAAAAGTTCGATTTTTTGTTGTTTTGTATAGTATGAAGCTTTTATTGAGTAGAAAAAAAGCGCAAGTATATAAAAAATAGCCATTGGCGGATAGAAGACAATACTTAAGAAATAAAGTAAAAAGATACCAGGCCTGTAATTATATGAAAAAAATATTAGCCCAAGTAAAAATGTCAAAATACCTAATGTCAATGGAATTAATGTCCACAACCCGGGTAGATTTGCACCATTAGTTATGTAAAGTGCTAAAAGTGCACCAGTAGCTGCAGAAAATGTTGAAAGGCTCTGTGAGCGTAATAGAATATAAATTAGCAAAATAAGAAGAACATTAAATGCAATAGATATATTAATATAATTTGTTGATGGTTCTAGACCCATCAACACAAACAGTTCAGAAAGGAGAGAGTGAAAAGCGGTTTCATAATTAATAAATTGTGAGCCATTTTCTAAATAAGGCATCTGTGTAGCTAGTGTTTCTTTTTCTATAGTATTTTTTATTAAAGCTATAGCATCCCATTCATCTGAAAAATATGGATATTGATAAGAAATATGCTCACCATATTGAAATTGATTTTGTCCTTCAACAGTATATTTACCAGTATAATTATAGTGCACGTTTGAAAGATAGAGAATCGCAAGTAAGATAACGGCAATCAAAGCCCAATCAACAGCTAATTTTTTAATAGGAAACTTTATTTTTTTTCTATATACAAAAAATATTAAGATATCAAGATCGGCAACGAAAATTAACACACTCATTTCATTGAATTGAGAGAAGACCGCGAGCACTAAAGCAATAAGCAAATGACCACCAAGAACCCACGCAAGTATTGAAGCAAAACCAAAAAGCTTATTTCTAAAAAAAAGTATGAGAAAAAATGGCGCAAAAAGGAGGGACAAGCCTATCATGCTAGAATTTTTTTATTAACATAGATTCTAAGGGAAAGTTAAATAATAGTGTCAGTATAGGGGAGTTATCTTGAAGATTCAATTGCTATTTATTATTGATATTTCTTTCAATAAGCTCAAGGAGAGATTCTGTTATTTTTGAAATTTCACTATTATTTCCTTTAGAAATATCAACGGGCGATTGTTCTTCAGGATCTTGGTGTTGATCGTACAATTCTAATGATCCGTCAGGGTTTTGAAGAAGCCTCCAATCTGCAGTTCTAACAGACGAATACAAAGGGTAAACATAATCTTCATTTCGAATACCCACAGAAAAGATTTTATCAAGAGATTCAATATTTTCATAAACCTTTTCAATTGAATTAATGGTAGAATCTTTTTGTATGGCACTTACCATAATCGCATATCCGTCATTTCTTCCTGTGCCATTAATAATTTGTGTAAGTGAAGGTGCGGTGAAAAGCTTTTCTTTTAAAGGAGTAGCTAAATCTAAAATAGTTGAGGGTATAGAGCGAATTTCAACAACATCTTTTTTAATTACAGGTTCAATTCCTGGAATAAAAAAAACAAGAGGCACATTTGTAACTTCATTATATAGGCTAAGATGCATTGCAGTTGTATCATGTTCATCGAATTCTTCACCATGATCTGCTGTAAAAACAATAATTGTATCATCAAGCCTTCCTGAATTTTCTAAGGTCTGAAAAAATTGCTTAAACTCATAATCCAACTGATTAATTTCACCCTCATATGCCGCAATAAACTCTTCTACATTTTTTATCTCTCCCACGTCGGTATTAGCAGCTACAATATCGTTAATAGTAATATTACCTTCAGTGGTTGTGTAGGGATCATGTACATGGAATGAATGTAAAAAAAGAAA
>CAZKTI010000102.1:0-3053 GCA_964555725.1 uncultured Gammaproteobacteria bacterium
CAGGATATTATGAAGGCGATACAAGAGAAGGATTGTTAAGCTGGGAGCTGTTTGAGAATATTTATGAGGACTACCTAATCGAGTGAATTAATATTCCTTGTCTTGATGTTATGAACAACGTACCAACGGTTAGGTATGAACTAGAGATAGTTAATTAATGTGGTATACTACAGAAATGGATAATAATTATATCTTATACGGACTGATTCTAGCATTTATAATTTTGATAGCTTACCTTCTTAGACGGATATACTTTCAATCGGTCAAACCTATGCTCTCATCAAAGGAGACGAAGTTCTTTTCTGATGAGGATAAAAAGAATACTTCTTGGGGCGTACTGGCAATAATAGTCATTTTCTTTATAGCCTATTTCCTAATGGCACTAGGATCAATTGGCTAACTTATTAATTTCGCTATAATAAACATGAAAGCAATAAAAATAATTATACTAATTATAGGTGTGCTGGTAATTTTGTTTCCAATAGCAGGTTTTTTACTAGGTATGTTTAATCCAGAAATTAAGACAAACCCTGAAAATTTACCATTTTACTCTTGCATCACCGAATGCGTCGACACTATTAACAACGGACAAGCTGTTGCAGGAATCATACCCGATTCGAGTACTTCTATAGAAGATCAATGCTCCTCTCTTTGTTATTTAAGATAGATAGCCTTAGTTCACTCATAACCTCAGTTCGAACGTCCTCTACGTACCCGCTTTGTCAAAAGCACCCTAATTCCATAGGATGTTTTTGTATACAGGTAGAGAAACTCCGAACTGTGGTATACTCATACCATTAATAACAACAATATATTATGATAAAAAAAATAGGTTTCATCACAGTTTTAATAACATTAGTTTTAAGTGTAACTTCAGTTAATGCTGCCACCCAAAGATTCTACGCAGACCCTGACGGAGATGGACATGGAACACCAAATGATTATATTGTCGCAGAAGATACAGAGTCTCCACCTGAAGGTTATATAAATTGGATCACTCAACACGATAACGATAATTGTCCTGACATAAATAATCCGGAACAAACTGATAGTGATGGTGATGGAATAGGAGATAAATGTGATACGAATTTACCAGACTTCCGTTTTAAAGATTTAAAAAATAGAGCCGATGACAAAGACATTTCACTCGACCTAAATCATCTTGCATTACATACGGATGAAGAAGCACTGCTTCAAACATTAATATATAATGACGGATCAACGTATGATGATTCAAATATTCCTATTGAAATATTTGTTGATGGAAATTCAATAGGTACACATGACGCCCTCCCCGTTTTAGGTGGAGGTAGCGGTCAAACTAGCAACCATATTAAATGGATCCCTACCCTTGGTATCCATACGATAAAAATAATAATTGATCCGAATAATGAAATTGAGGAACTAGACGAATCAAATAATGAGCATGAATTAAATGTCACGGGTGTTGGCCCATCAACGCAAAGATTCTACGCTGACCCTGATGATGATGGACATGGCACAGCCGGAGATTATATTATCCGTGATTCAAGAGAACGACCGCCTGTAGGATATATGGATTGGATTACGGGTCGTTTTAATGACAACTGTCCAGAAGTATATAATCCAGAACAATTAGATACTAACAATAATGGTATTGGAGATGTTTGTGATTCAAACGAAGAACCAGTTATTGAATTACTAACAATCGATTTAAATAAAGTAGCATTGCTAAGTGATGAATTGCCAAATGACTTCTATATTGGATCAGTTGAGTATCCAACAAAGGACTTTGATGCGAGCAATTATCAGGTAAGGCCAGCCAATAAAATAATTCATGAAAGCCTACTATCTTATTACAGAAATGCAGATGGACAAGATTATTCGGTGTCTATTAGACTCTATGACTCGATTCTAGATACAAAGGCGATATTCGATAAACACAATACACAACACACTAGAAAAGATGTAAGTTTAAATTCATCTGAAAGAATAGGAGATGACGCTTTTTGCCATGTATCCCCAGAGTTCTATGAAAGAAATTTCAATCATTATTACATCTGCGGTTTAAGGTATAAAAATTTATTCATTTTAGCTCAAGCTACTATAAAAGAAGAAAAACACACCTCACCTCATAGGCTACTACAAACTATATATAACAATGTAATAAATTATGATTCAACTAGGTCAAACCCAGTCGCGGGGTCAAGTACACCTCCTTCAACTATTGAAGATCCTCTTAAGCCCGCTCCAGAGCCAGATCCAAAACCTGAACCACAACCATTGCCAAATGATGAAGAATCTTCAGAGTTACAAGCATTACGTGAACGTATAAGAAAATTGAACTACCGTATCTCACAATTAGAAAATACAGTAATAAATCTTGAAAAAAAATTAATAAAAAAGATAGATAGAACTTTAACCAATAGACTTAAAGGTAGAATACTGCTTCAAACAGAAGAAAATGGTGAAGCGTGGTACGTGGACGAAGTAACCGAACAAAAATTCTACCTTAAGGATGGTGCCACAGCATATCAAGCATTAAAAGCATTTGGACTTGGTGTGTCTACTACTGACCTTGAAAAGATACCAGTAGGGTTTGAAGATAGATTTGATGATACAGATACCGATGGTGATGGCCTTGCAGACAAAATAGAAGAAGCGCTGGGCACCGATCCTGAAAATACTGACACGGATGGAGATGGATTTAATGATGGCGATGAGGTGCGTGGAAGCTTTAACCCCTTAGGCTTAGGAAAAAGCGCAAACGATACCAGTTTAGCAAATAGATTGAAAGGAAAAATACTTCTTCAAGTAGATGGAAGGGGTGAAGCGTGGTACATACATCCAGAAAATGGAAAAAGGTACTATATGAAAGATGGTCCTGCAGCATATCAAATAATGAGATTTCTCAGTCTTGGTATTACAAATGATGATCTACGTAAGATCGATGTAGGTTCTTTCGAGTAAATTCTCACTAATCCCAGTTCGAACGTCCTCTACTAACCCGCTTTCGAAGAACTACAGCTAATGTTGTAGTTTTTTGATTGTGAGTGGTATACTATTATAGTTAT
>CAZKTI010000103.1:0-3044 GCA_964555725.1 uncultured Gammaproteobacteria bacterium
TCACTAATCCCAGTTCGAACGTCCTCTACTAACCCGCTTTCGAAGAACTACAGCTTTGGTTGTAGTTTTTTGATTGTGGGTGGTATAATTACCTGACCATGGAAACGAGTAATAATGCTCCAGAGACACAAGTGAGCCAGCAACAAAAATTAGGAAAATTTGCTTCTAGTAAAAAATTGGCAGCACAATGTTATCGTCTTTTGAATAAAGATAAAGAAATAATCTGGTTTCCAATTTTTTCAACCATTATTTCTACTTTTATTTTTGCAGCATACGTAGTTGTTATTTTATTTAGCCCTTTAAAAGATGTGTTGCCACTCGAAGAGGGTATCGAGCCAAATACATTACAGACGGTGACATTTTATGGACTACTTTTTGTTTATTACTTTTTTACATACTTTATTGTAACCTTTTTTCAGGTAGGCTTAACTGCTGTGGTCTACGAGCGTTTGCAAGGTGGCAATTTAGGCTTTAAGGACGGTATAAGTGCATCTTTTAGTATACTCGGCAAACTATTTACTTGGGCTTTTTTTGCATCAACTGTAGGAATAGTCTTGAAAGTATTGACTGATAAATCTAAATTTCTAGTTAGATTTGTTATTTGGCTTATAGGAGTTGCTTGGAATCTTGCTACTTTTTTTATTGCACCCACATTGCTTTTGGATAACGTCGGTGTAATGCAATCAATTAAAAATTCAGGAAACTTATTCAAAAAAACTTGGGGTGAAACGTTAATATTAACTATATCAGTTCATGTTTTTTTTCTTCTTTTTTACTTTATAATATTTTTTGCTTATCTTGCGGCCTTAATCTCAATGCTCATTTTTGAGATTTTTAGTTTACCGCTGTTTCTTGTAATTACGAGCGTAGTTGTAATCACCATTTTATCATTAACAATTTTAGTTGAGAGATTAAGCTCTATTTTTAAGGTAGTTTTATATAATTATGCAAGGAATGGGGTAATTGCAGAAGGATTTACTTCCGAATTTATTTCTAATGCTATTAAAAAAGAAGGAGATGAATCCACACAAGATTTAAAATTGAAAAAATCTCATTGGTATAGATATGTGATTGCAATAATAGTAATATTATCAATTAGTTTTTTTGGATACTATATGGATAAGACTATAGTTGAAGATAGTAATGTAGAAGAAGATTTAAGTTTATTACCGAAATACGGTGAGAAAGAAAAAACTAAAAATCAAAAACTGGCAGATGAACAATTTATTAATGACTTTTTAAAGGAAGGTATAACGAGGGAAGAGGCGTCAGAAGGCATAGTTAGCGGTGCTTGGGAATGGTACTATCAAGGTGATTTAGAAACGGCGATGAAGAGGTTTAATCAGGCATGGTTAATGAATTCGAATAATCCCGAAGTTTATATAGGTTTTGGCACTATAGTGGGTTTTCAGGGAAAAACAGACGAGGCAATAACTTTATTTGAAGAAGGATTAGAGTACCAATCAGAGCATCCAATATTAATGTGTAATTTGGGGTTTGCATATAATATTAAAGCGTTGGAACAGGAAAGTGATAGGAATGAATACTTTGAAAAATCGATTGATTATTTTGAGACCGCTAATGAGATTGATTCCGAAGTAGAATTTTGTCACGCACAATGGGCTGTTTCTTTATATAATCAAGACAAATTTGGCGAAGCCATAGAGCATATAAATAAATCACAAAAACTGGGGGGAGCAAGTTTAGATCCAGATTTTGTGAATGACTTTATTTATAAAAATCCAGATATGGATGGGGATGGTATTCCGAATACGGAAGAATATTTTGTATATAATACAAAAATTAATAACAAAGACAGTAATAATAACGGAGTAAATGATGGGAATGAAATTCTTCAACAATTTTTAGATAATATATTAATCGAAGATAGTGAGTTACTTTTAAGATATAAAGAAAATATAAGTATACATGGATCAAACAGTAATGAACATCTTTTACGAAGATACAATCTTATAGCAAATGATCCTTATATCAATTTGTCACCCGAGATTGATATGTTATGGCAATCAGCACATTTTTCACGTCAAGAAAATAACTATCAAGAATCTCTTGATACACTAAATAAAATATTAGACATTGATCCTAATTCAGGTTTAGGTTTCCATCATATTGGTCTAACATATTATATGATGAAAGAATATGACAAAGCACTTGAGTACTATGAAAGAGCATTTAATGAAACGAATTATAAAAGTCCACTATTGAATCATGATTTAGCTCTAACATATAGACATTTTGAAAAAAATGATAAAGCAAAAGAGTACTTAAACAAGGCAATTGAAATATTCCCTTCATATTTAAATTCATATAACTTATTAGCAGATTGGTATATAGACGATAGTGAATTTCAATCCGCAGAAACACTGCTGAATAAAGCAATCTCCGTTGAACCTCGTTCCGCTATGTTTTATACTTTACTCGGTAGAACTAAACTTAACCAGAATAATAATGCTGAGGCCCTCCATATGTATAAAAAAGCAGTTGAAATTGACATGCATAACTCTGACGCATTATTAAACCTTGCAAAATATTATCGTGATATTGAAGGCGACCAAGAAAAGGCTTTAAAATTAATGTTAATAGCGGATCTATTTGATGAAAATAATACAGAGGTGTTGAATAGCTTAGGACTTATATATGGTAATAATAAAGATTTTGACATTGCGATAGAATATTTTTTAAAGTCAATAGAAGCTAATCCAGATTTTAGTAGACCCTTAAATAATTTAGGAAATACTTACCTATTACAAAATAGGTATGATGATGCAATCCCTTATTTAAGAAAAGCAATAGACGCAGAACCAAACTGGTATTTACCATATAAAAATTTAGGTTTAGCATACTTTAATCAAGGTAATAATGGACAAGCAGTTATTGAATGGGAAAAATCAATAAAACTAGGATTAAACGAAGAATATATACTTAATATCTATAATTCTATTAAATAAACCTGTTTATTCTCACAAATCTCAGTTCGAACGTCCTCTACTAACCCGCTTTCAGAAAACTACAGCTAATGTTGT
>CAZKTI010000104.1:0-3018 GCA_964555725.1 uncultured Gammaproteobacteria bacterium
TAGTAATTGCTATTCTTGGATTACTTTCAACTGTTGCAATAGCTGCCTTAAGTAGCGCTCGAGAAAAAGCAAGAGACGTTAAACGCATTGCAGATTTAAGACAAATATCTAAAGCTTTAGAATTATATTATGACGAAAATCAAGAATACCCAAGTGAAGACACATGTATTAATGCTTATACATATAATTATGTAGGGGGGGTTGTTGCGACTGAGTATGACGACCCGGATTGTGATTGGTCACAATTTCAAACATTGTTACAAGAGTTTATGCCGTTAGTACCATCTGACCCATCGGAGACCGATCCAGTTCAAGATCCAATGTATGAAAATAGATACGGGTATGTATATATGTCAGATGATGGACAGCAATACGATCTAATAGCACGCTTAGAGGGAGGCGCTAACCACCCTGAAAGTTGTGCTAATAACGACTACAAATTTCAATCAGTTCTTACTGCTGAAGAGTTTTTTTGGTCTTATCCAAATGTATGTGACATTGTACATGGAATACCCCCATCACCTAATTGTTCACCCCCACCGCCACACGCTGATTCCCCACAGGAAAACTGGTATCACAACGAATGTGACTTCTTTGTAATATCATCAGACTAACTTCAGTAAATAAAATCTATTTAAACTCGTTAGGCAACGTTCACTTGTCTTTGCTGATATACTTCAACAAATTTGCGTGCAACTTTTTCTATCTGTATTAAATAGGCCTGCTCAGCAAGCTTTTTTCTTTCTCTCTCTGCTTTAGAATCTTCTTTAAGTGTAAGACCTATTTCATTAACCATTGAAATGTCATCTTCTGTAATAAGAATATCAGAATCCAATTCTAAATCACTTTTTTCTTCCCTAGCCGTAATATCAAAAGTAAAAATAGAACCAGCAATGTCAAAAAAAGCATCTGCACGTATATCTTTAGTTGTATCTAACGCTGTTCCTACAGACGAATAATATTTAACGGCATCTTCATCAAGATTTAGCTGGTCTAGTATTTCTATACGTAAATCATTTGCAAATTGTGCCTCAGGATTTACTGGATCACCTTCCTGATGTTTCATTACAATCTTAAAATATTCCTCAACAGCATCTAGGTCAAGCTCTTTTCTACCATTTTGAGCATAACGTTTTTTTATTACCGAAAACTCTTTACCATCATCAAATCTCTTTTTCATAATTAAACCCTTTTTTTCAGCTTCATTATCTATGCTCTCAATATCAGGAGTTCCGAGAATTCGCTCTAATGCTCTGCCACGCTGTAATCCCAGGTTCCCCCTAGCTTCTTGAGAAGAATCGCCATATTTTTTTCTATACTCATCTATTGAGTTATAACGTTTTTTTTGATCATCTTCTGGAACGTAATGTAGTGCTTCAACCATACAGAAATTAATCCCATGAATTATCTTGTCGAACAAGAAGGTCTTTTGCTCTGAGAGGATCTGACATTATTTCTTTAACTATTTTTTCCATACGCACCCCTTGTGAACCTTTAATTAAAATAATATCTTCTTTTTCTACTCGACCTTGAATAAACTTCCCTGCTGTTCTCGTATTATCAAACGAAAATACTCTATCTTTTGACATCCCGCGTCTTTTAGCGCCAGTTGCTATTCCTTTTGCGTGCATACCTACGGTAACAAGATAATCTATATCAGACTTATAGACATATCTTCCTACTTCACGATGTTCACTGTCTGATTTACTTCCCAACTCAAGCATATCACCAAGTACTGCCCACGTTTTGCCTCCTTTTGATATAGGAAGTTTATGCAATGTATCTACTGCATTAATGACTGCAACAGGGGATGAGTTATATGTATCATCAATAATTAATATTCCTTTAACGCCTGGTAGTAATTTCATGCGACCAGGTGGTACGTGATAATTTTTTAAAGACTCTACAATATCATCAAGAGTAATACCTTTTTTATACGCCACACCAATTGCTGGTAGGATTGAATTAATGTGTGCGTCAGAAATTACACCAGGTAAAAAAACTTGGATCTCTTCTTCCTCAATACGTATCTTGCATTCAGTGCCTAAGGGTCTTTTGTTATTTGCCCTATCAGTCCTTAAACGTTTACTATATGCACGTATATGAGCATCATCTGAAAAACCATATCTTATAAACATATTCTTTTTATACTCTTGTGATTTTTTTAAAACTTCATCTACATCACCGTTTATAAATATAGGTGCGTGTTCATCCAAATGATCTATGAGACTAAATTTTTCACGAGCAATATCATCTACAGAATCAAAAAATTCTAGATGTGCATTGGACACGTGAGTAATGACTGCCATATTAGGAGAGGCAATAGTTTTTAAATATGCTATATCACCTTTTTTATCAGCTGCATACTCTAAAACAAGAATATCGGGAAAATCTGAATCTTTAATAATTGATAGTTTTAATGTTTTTAATAAAACCACGATCCATCCCATAAATGAACGTCCTGGCGATACCTCACCAATTATAGTAAGAGGCATCCCAATTTCATTGTTATAATTTTTTACTGATGTACGAACACTAAACCTGTCTTTAAGAACAGTAACAATAGCCTCTTTTGTAGAAGTTTTACCTACAGAGCCAGTAACCCCTATTATATAAGGCTTATGTCTACGTATTATTATTCGTGTAAGTATTTTTAGTATTGCTTGGAGAAGTGATTTCATAATTATTCTACAGTTGGTGGTATATTATAGTATTGTAGAACAAATTTTGCTATCTCACCAAATAATGGGGCTGCCGTACCAGATGAAAACTCATAAGACGTGGGTTTTTCGAGTTTTGTTAAAATTACGTATTGAGGATCTTCAACTGGCCCAAATCCTACAAATGTATGATTTGTATCTCCAATATATCCTGCGCTCTTAGTATCTGCAATAAGAGCAGTTCCTGTTTTTCCAGCAATTCTATACCCGTCAACTCTTGCAAGTGCGCCGTGAACATTTTCAACTACAGAAACCATCATACTACTTACAAGGGTTGCTGACCTGGAATCGAGCACTT
>CAZKTI010000105.1:0-2988 GCA_964555725.1 uncultured Gammaproteobacteria bacterium
CTTTAATAATATTTAAAACCCCTGTTTTAAAAGCAGCTACTCCACCAGCTAATCCTCCAATAATTTCTAAAAAACGTCTACGCGACATTCCTCCTGTTTTAAATGGTACACGTCCACCAAAAGCTTTTTCATAACTAAATCCGCCCCATTCAGCTAATTTACCAAGTCGATCTAAAAAATATCTATCAGAAGGAGTTGTTGTCTGCCCGAGCGTATATCTATTTGCGGGTCCTTCAACGCCTTGTGCTAATGTTTCTTTATAAGGACCGAATCCTGGACCACCCATAGCGTCGATTTGTTTTATTAACATTTGCGCAAAATTTTGACCCTCACCAGATTGTGATGCTTCCTTTTTTATTTGTTCATATAATTCAGTGGGTACATAGTGTCCAAAAACTCCTGTCGGTTGTGAATAACCTAAATTTGCTTCGGTCATAGCCTCTAATCTTTTATCTCTGCCTGCACCTATAACGTACTCACCACCTTTTTGCGCTTCATAAGGACCTACGTTTTTAAATTTTTCTGCGTGTAGTTTTTCAACGGCGATATTGTATTGTTGTTCGTTTTCCTTCATGATGTTATGTAAACTTTTCTCGTCGTATCGAATGTCAGACATTTCTTTCGACAATTTCTTTTTAGCTTTAATTAGTTGATCCGGATAAGATTCATCACCATAAAGTTCCGTGGATGTACCTTGTAGCCCTTCCCATATAGCAACATCACGTTTCGCTCGATCTATCTTCATCAATTTATTTTCTGCATCGGTATAAGCTTTGACACCTGGAATAATACCAATCACTTTTCCAAAATTTGGATTTTTAAATTCTTTGCCGTCGAAATAAACAAACTCTCTGTTGTCTTTTTTCTGATAAAGCGATTCTGCTGCATATTCTTCTGACTCTTTCATCAAACCAGCGGCTCTAAAAGGTTTAGTCCAAATAGACTTAGCAACTGCCTCTAGAAACGGAGTCTTTTTTCCAATCATATCGTAAGCAACGAACGCCCCTTCGAATAAAGGCTCGCCCCACAACATTGCCGGACCAAACATAAATTTCAAGCCTCTTGCACCTGTTTTCATAATATTACCAGAAGCACTTCTAAATTTTGCCGCGATTCTTGCAGCTTGTTCCTCGCTTATATTCTTTGCTCCTTTTCTGTATTCTATTAAAAGCCGATTTTCTTTATTCATGTTTTCGAGAATTTCTTCAGGAGAACAAGTTCCAGAAAAACCAATCCGACCACCCAAAGCTACTTTTTGTTTTCCCTTAGTACAAAACTCCTGTAAATGAAGTCTTATATAATCGTTCATTTTTTTATCTAGAATCGTACGTTGTGTGCTAGGTAAATCTAATTTACTAACTTTTTTCATAGTCTCAAACTGCAGGGAATGCTTTGGAATATTGCCTTTCACTAAAATTTCGTCTGCCTGTTTTAAAAAATGTGTTTTTAAATCTGGATTTACTTTCGTACTGCCATAAACATTTGACATTAATTCTCGAACCATTTTAGCTCTTAGCTGTTGGTTGCCTTTAAAAATATGAGAAATATTCCCTAGGGTCTGATTAATCCTTCGATCAAGAGGTCTTAAATTTTTATAAGGATGTTTTTTAACTCCGTCCCTGTGATCTAAATTAGCAACTCCAATTTGTCCTTTTTGCTTATATCCGTACCCTTCTTTATAAACTTCGTCCATTAACTCAGCAAAAGTAACTTGCTTTTTGCTCACGGGATGCGTGACATCGGCATCTAATACCGATCGATTCAGCTCATACTTATCAAATACTTCCTTAAAAATTCCAGAATTAAGGGCTTCTTTTGAAGATAGGTTTTTCCAATTCCACATAGTGCTAGATTCACCTGGAATTTTAAATTGAACTTTCGCTGCATTGAGTTTTATTCCAGATTTCCATTTAATAGGATCGCCTTTAGCATCATATAACTCAATAACCGATTTAGTGCCGTCTCTTTTATTATAAAACCAGTGGGATATAGTAAAATCCATAATACTTTTTCTAGCTCCTGATTTATAAAAAGGCTTATTTTCTCCTTTATAGCTCCACGTTCCCCCCATTTTTAACTTAGCTTCATTAATAATGTCCCCATAATTACTAGATTCAATTAATAAGGAACCCGTAGTTTCAAACGCGTATTTAATTGCAGCCTTGTTCTTCTTATAAATGGGATTAGTTGCTAAATGCGTACGAATCTGATCTCTTCCAGTGCCCGTTCTTTCTGCTATAGTGTCTAACAAATTAGTTTTTATTAAAGCGTTTTCAGACTTAATATTTTTCATGGTGAAATCTACTTTGTCTTTCAATGAATCAAGTTTACTTACTTCTTTAGCTATTATTTTATTGTCATAAATCGACGACTCATTTAACCCTAATCGTTTAGCAAGTACGGTGTTTTTTATCATTTTTTCTTGTGAGTTGTATTTTTCAACTAAGGTTTTTGCAAGAGATTCTCTCTCTTTTTTTAAATCTGTATAGTTAAGTTTATGTCTATAAGACCGCGCTAAAATGGTATCTTTTCGTTTTGGATAGTTTTTTTTAACCCACGGCTCCCAATACAATGCATCGGACAAATTTTGTTTTACCATTTTATCGGCAATTATTTTATTGTATCGGTCTACAACTACTTGTGTTTCTTTTATAATTTTAAGATCCGCTGCCGCGCCTGTTTTTGTTGGTTTAATTTTACTCGCTTTCTCTGTTGCCTCCTCTAATGTAAGACCTGATTGGTTAATTGCTGCACGGTCTTTTGTTTTTTTAGCTCTTACCCGATAAAATCGAGATTTTTTTGATTTCTGAACAAATGGGGGTAGTTCGTTAGCATAATGCGTGACACCCGGTTCTACGAGGCCGCCAGGTTTACCGATGACTTGGCCACCTTCATCAAAGCCCAATTGGTCTCGGGCGTATATTTGAGATTCAGGTTCTAGGAAAGGTTCTGCTTTTAAATAGTCTTTGTACTGGTCGGCTTTAGGCT
>CAZKTI010000106.1:0-2975 GCA_964555725.1 uncultured Gammaproteobacteria bacterium
ACGTTTCCTTTGACACTTGAAAATAAATGCAAATTGCCCTGAAGCCTGAAAGCCCTTAATATTTTATATACAAATTTATTTGAAATCCGAAAGCCTTTTTTTATTGACTTAGTAACTTTTTTACTGTAAGAAGTGAGTAAAGGAGGATGAAGATGTCAGAATCTTTATTGACGGTTTTTGGGTACCAGCACAATGTCGGTGACCCTGACTGCAACGTTGGGTGCTGCAACAACAGGGTGGGGTGGATGCCAGGTAACATACCCTGCAAATGCACCTGTGGCGGCATCGTTCACGGCGGCTGGGAGCCCTCCTCGCTAAAAAGTGATGATGGGCCGACCTACCAATTCAAATGCGACACCTGTGGGGTGGAATACACAAGTAACGATCTGAGAAAGCTCGAACATCTCTAAGTCAGCAACCTTGCTGACTTTTATTTATTGACACCTTTTTTATTATAGATATCATAATTATAGTTATGAACAATACAAAAACCATTCAGGCAGAACAAATTGTACACGGATTTATTAGTCTAGTGCCTCTTACTCTAAATCTTAACCTGCTTAGACAGGGTACTTCCTGGAAGGTTTTTTAGTTTCTTTTAAATTTTATCAAAAAGCCGTCCAGGAAACTGGGCGGTTTTTTGATGGTAGTTTCTTAAAGGAAGCTATCACAAAGAATCGTACATTCACCAAAACCAAAAGGGGGAGACCGTGGGAAATTCCACAAAAACGCAGACGCACGCAGACGTGCTCGGACTTGAACTTTCAGACAAGGTAGACGAGCAGGAGCTCGTAAGGTTCTTCTGTCCGAATGAGAGATGCGAATACTACGTCTTCAGGAAAGAAGCACCATTCCTGAGAAAAGCAGACGAAACACACTACTGCCCGGATAATTGGAATCCCGCGGGATGCGGAACGCAATTGGAACGGGTGCGCTAGACAAAGGGAAGAGACAACTTCCCTTTTTATTTTTTTAAATATATTGACGAGATTTTCGTGAAAATGTATAATAAAGGTAGCTTCACTTACAACTATACTTGGTATCGATTGTGGGTCAATCGTGTGTGGTGGAGGTACGATTTGTATGATCGCAAGTGATTACATGAGGCCTCAAGAGTATATGTCCTATTTTTGTAACGGTAGTGATGAGCCCCTGATCTATTTGTTGCTGATTAAGGTTAACTCGTTTCAATTAGCCACAGTCTAGCCCAGTATGTAAGTGAAGTTTTGGTAGAATAAATCCGCTCTTAAAAGCGGCTTTTTTATTATAATATTTTATTTAAGAAAAAGGATGAGGGCGGCCGCTTACGCAACCGCCCTCGGGTTACGGTTTCCATGTCGACGTTATCCAATATGGTTTTTGGGTTTCGTGTCGAAGGAGCCCGATGACCCATCACTGATTTCGCCACTAGGGCAGACTTGCGCCTCACGCAATGCATGAAGCCGTCTTTGCACTGTTTTGATACCAGCGACGATTACACTATACTATATATATAAAAGGAAAAAATGCATATAGAAACAAGATTAATAAAACTTTTAAAAGATTCTAGTATAGCAGCAGCTGTTATATTGTTTTTTGCATTTTTATACTTATATAATCAAAACGAGCCACAGAATTCAGTAAGAGAAATTGAATATGCAGAAATTATTATAAGAGATAGCGTAACTGTAGTAGCAGAAGTTGCAAGAACAGAAGCAGAAACCGCGAAAGGGTTAGGGGGAAAAGAAAAATTAGAAGAGTTTGAAGGAATGTTATTTTATTTTCCAGAAAATATTATGAGAGTATTCTGGATGAAAGATATGCTTATCCCAATAGACATAATTTGGATTGGAGAAAACATGACCATTATAGATATTACTAATGATGTACCTATACACCCACAACTACAAACATATTCACCAAAAGTACCTGCTCAATTTGTCCTAGAACTAAACGCAGGGTTTGTAAACAAAAACGGAATCTCCATAGGAGACACAGTTACATTTCATATTGAATAAAATTTTAGACTTTCAGACTCAGAGACAAAATAAAGTTTTTAAAAAGGACTTCTAGAATTTGAGACAGTTTGTATTTTTTTATCTAAGGACGAGAGAGGCGTACTAACTGGTACGGCGAGCGAAGTCCTGCAGATAAAAAATACAAAATGGCCGAATAGGCAAAAAATAAGCGGGCTTTGCCCGCTTTATGTTTGCTGTTCTAGAAGTACTAAGCTTTTTTAGTAATAGTTTTGATGCAGCTAGTACATAGGAGCATCTTTTTTCCATCCATTGTCTTATTTTGAAGATTAGGTTTTTGTCTACGAATTGACGCACGATGAGAGTGACTACGCTTAATAGCCTTCATTGCTCCCTTACCGCACTTTTCACACATTTGTCTCATAAATTTCTTTTTGCTAGTATTACTTATCTAAGTTGCAACAATTTAACACATATATCTTAATTATGCAAGAATTACCAACAGGACTATTTTTTTTAGCCACCATACTAATATCAGCTATTTTTCATGAATTTTCTCATGGAGCAATGGCAAATTATCTAGGAGATCCAACTGCAAAAAATGCTGGAAGGTTAACCTTAAATCCAATTCCTCACATAGACCCTATCGGAACAATACTACTTCCAGGGTTATTACTCTTAAGCGGATCACCTTTTCTTTTTGGCTGGGCAAAGCCAGTACCATATAATCCGTATAATCTTCGTTATCAGAAATGGGGCCAAGCACTCGTTGGAGCAGCGGGTCCTCTAACAAATATTCTGATTGCTTTGGTATTCTCACTTATCATAAGATTTACGCCAGGATTAAATGAAAACCTACTCATATTTTTTGGCATTATAGTATTTGCAAACCTTATTCTTGCTATATTTAATTTCATCCCAATTCCACCACTAGATGGCTCACGATTGCTTTTTTCGGCATTACCACCAAGTATGCTCAGATATCAATATATGCTTGAGAGATATGGTTTTGTAATATTA
>CAZKTI010000107.1:0-2944 GCA_964555725.1 uncultured Gammaproteobacteria bacterium
CACCAAAATGCAGAGCGTGGATTATTTAAAAAATTCTTAAGAACATAAAAAAATGTAACCCCAAGAAGTGCACCGAGAAATACAGAAAAAATCTTGACACCCCACAAAGGGTCAAAAAGTTTTACAAACGGAACACTAGCCAAATGATAAATATAATGTTGATCAGTCCAAAACTCTGAAAGTGTAGTTAACGGAAGTTGAGTAAATTCTTTTACATACCCTTGCTCTGCTGTTAGCAGACCCATTTTCGCATGAAAAAAACCATCCGGGTCGAGCATTGTAGGATGTAATTGAAAAACTAATAAAAATAAAAAGATTACAAAAAACAAAACAAGTGCAATCCGTGTATGAGATATTGTAAGCGAACTCCTGTCAAATAATGAATGCATAAAAACAGTATAGATGTATTAATAAAAAAAGAAAGTTACCCTTGAAAAACAAGACTTTTCATGGTATCTTTTCAAAACTATCAACGCAAATTACGTATAAACCTTAAACCAATAGTATTATGTCAGGTCATTCCAAGTGGGCAACAATAAAACGAAAAAAAAGTGCAACTGATCAAAAGCGCGGTGTACTTTTTAGTAAGCTATCAAAAAACATTACTCTTGCTATTAAACAAGCTGGGCCCGATCCTGAAACAAACGCAAAGCTTCGCCTTGCCATTAAAGATGCAAAACAAAATAGTATGCCAAGCGATAACATAGACAGAGCAATTGATAAAGCAAAAAATGCAGGTGAAGGAAATGACATTGAAGAACTTCTTTATGAAGCATATGGACCAGGTGGAAGTGCAATACTAATTGAAATCGCAACAGACAATCGCAACAGAAGTATATCTGAAGTAAAAACTGCGCTCACAAAAAATGATGCAAAACTTGGAGAAAGTGGAAGTGCAGCACACCTATTTCAAAAGTTTGGTGAAATAATTATTGAAACAAAAAATTATGGGGATAAAAATAAAGACGACATTATATTAGAACTAATGGATGTAGGTGCAGATGATGTTGAAGATAGCGAAGAAGGCATCATTGCATATTTCCCTTTAGACAAATTTACAAACGCTGTTTCAAAGCTAGATGGTATGGGGATACAAAACAACGCAAGTGTAATGTATAAACCATTTCAAACTCTTACGCTTGAGGAAAAAAGAAAAGCTACTTTAGAAAAACTCATAGATTCGCTTGAAGATCTTGACGATGTAAATAAAGTTTACTCAAACGCTGAATAATAAATAATACATTTAGACTTACACATATGAGTGCAATTCGAGGCATTACTGAAGCGCGAAGTAAGATGTACCTACAGGTAGATCATCGAGCACTGGAAGTAATAACGATGAAGTGTACAATATGAGTAAGTCTAAGAAAATTTTAGGGATAGATCCGGGCCTAGCTCGCGCAGGTTACGGCATAGTAGTTTCTAGTAATGGAAATTTTTCAGCAAAAACCTACGGATGCATTGAAACTAAAAAAAATGAAAATACAGAAATACGTTTTAAAATAATCTATGACTCAATTACAAAAATTATTTTAAAAGAAAAACCAGATGAAATGGCTATTGAAAAACTTTATTTCGCAAAAAATGTTACAAATGCACTTACCGTATCACACGCAAGAGGTGTTATAATGTTAGCAGCTGCAAATAACAATATCCCTATCCGTGAATTTACTCCATTACAAATAAAACAAGCACTCACTGGATACGGTCGAGCTGAAAAAAAACAAATTCAAAAAGTTATAAAAATGATTTTAAACTTAAAAGAAATTCCAAAGCCAGACGATACTGCAGACGCTTTAGCAGTCGCGGTTTGCGCTCATCAAACTAAAGATCACTCTTATGAAAAATAGTAAACAAAAATTAAACATTGCTTTTGTCTCAGCAGAAGTTGCGCCTTTTTCTAAAGAAGGTGGTTTAGGTGAGGTAGCCAGAGCTCTTCCGCGCGCTCTTGCAGATATTGGGCATAAAATTACTGTTATCAGTCCTCTATATAAAACAGTAAAAAATAACGCAAGCAAGCACGGAATAAAAAAAGTTTTAAAAAACATAAACATTCCACTCGGTGATGGTAAATCAACAAAAGTAAGTTATTGGAAAACAACACTGCCAAAAGGAATTGAGGTTTACTTCGTAGATCATGGTCAATTGTTTTCAGAACACATGCGTATTCACGGTGCAAAAAACGATTACCAACGATTTTACTTATTATGTGTTGCGGCTTTAGAACTGCTCTTAGAATTAGATAAAGCGCCTGACATAATACAATGTAATGACTGGCATACGGGCCTCATTCCAGAACTTTTGCATACACAATATGAATCAACTATACTTGATGATGTAGCAACAATATTTACAATTCATAATCTAACCTTCCAGTTAGCAAACGGATGGTGGAATGTACCTCCTGAAAAAAAAGATAACGGGAGAACCTCTATACCCGGTTTTCATGATAAAAACTTACAATACACAAATTATGCAAAAAGAGGAATCCTTTATGCTGACGTCATAAACACAGTTTCAACACAATACGCTCAAGAAATAATGACCAAAAAATTTGGACAAGACTTGCACCGCATTTTACAAAACAGAAAAGACAGGCTTTATGGAATTGTTAACGGCATCGACTATAAAGACTACAACCCCTCAACAGACCCCGGACTACATGAAAATTACGACTACCACACTCTACATTTAAAAACAAAAAATAAACTCTACTTACAAAAAATATTTAAGTTACCAGAAAATCCAAAAACTCCAATACTAGGAATGGTGACAAGGCTATTTGAACAAAAAGGCATAAACATCATTCTAAAAATTATAGAACCATTAATGCGAATGAATCTTCAAATAATAATCTGGGGTGGAGGAGATAAAAGATATGAAAAAGAATTTAAACAAAAAATGAAACAATATCCAGACAAAGTCTCAGCAAATCTTAATTTTT
>CAZKTI010000108.1:0-2904 GCA_964555725.1 uncultured Gammaproteobacteria bacterium
TCTATTGCCTCTTCTATAACTTCTGAGGCTCCAAAGCCGTTACCTGCTACCACTCTTCTTTCTATTCCTGAAACAATGCCCTTAGTAACGGTGTTTCTAAATTCACCTAATGCATTTCCAATTGCGATTACGGATTGACCTATTTCTATTTCATCAGAATTTCCTAGTTCTAAAACAGGTAAGTCCTTTGCATCAATTTTTATTACTGCTAGATCATTAAATGGGTCTGTGTCCAATACCGTTGCGTCTAATTGTCTGCCGTCATTTAAAATTACAGATAATATTGCATCTTTTTCTTCAACAACATGTTTATTAGTTACTATAAGTCCGTCAGAAGTTATTATAAAACCGCTTCCTCCACCAATTTCTCTTCTTCTAAATTGTTCGAGTGCATCTTCTGGGTCAACATTTTCATTTGAAGGTGGTGGGAAAAAGGTGTCAAAATCAAAAAATGGGTTTGGTCCTGTACTATTTGAAATATCGCGTATGTCTTTGCTTATAACAATGCTTACAACCGATGGACGCACTTTATTTACGGCAGCTATGGTTACTGCATCTCCCTCAGTTCCTAATAATTCTAGATTGTTTAATGCGCTATCATTTTTTTGAAATGTGTTTATTGAATAGCCTAGTATTGCTCCTCCCACAAACCCACTTATAGCACCAATTGCTATCATACCGATAAACAATTTAATTAAAATACTTCTTACGTTAAAGTTTTCTTCTAACATTTTTTATATAGCAGTAAATGAGTCAATTACTTTTGGAAGGTATGCAAGAAATGCCGCAATATATATAACTACAAAAATTGCTATACCAATTCTTATTCTTTTTCGTATGCGCTCTTTTTTTTCTAATTTTGCAACTCTTTGCTCTAACTCTTCTACGTGTTCTTCTAACAATGATTTATTTACAATTTCCATATATTATGTCTTACGCTTTTTTGAAGTTTTTCTTGCACCAATAAGTTTGTTTAATTCTCTTTTAAATACTGCCGCATCTTCAAATGAACGATAAACAGACGCAAAACGAATATATGCAATTTGGTCCACTTTCTTTAAATGTTTCATTACAATTTCCCCTATATCTGAACTTTTTATCTCGTTTTTCTTTTTTACTTGGATATCTCGTTCAATACGTGAAATGAGTTTTTTAAAATCTGATTCCGCAATAGGCCTTTTTTGAAATGAATGTTCAAGACCTTTAATCAATTTTTCTCTATTATAACTTTCTCTACTAGCGTCTCGCTTTATTACTACTAAGTCTAATATTTCAATTTCTTCTCTGGTGCTAAAACGAAAACCGCATTTTAAACACTCACGGCGTCTACGTATGCTAATACCATCAGTCGATACTCGGGAATCTAAAACTTTGGTATCTGTATTGTTACATGCACTACAATTCATATTAGATTAGTGTACATTGTAAAAGATAATTTCTCAAGAAAATCAAGGCTTAAGAATAATGGTCTCTCATTTTGAAACAATTCGAGGCATATATAAAAATACCCCTATTAAGGGGTTCCATTAAATACTTATTTAATGTCCACTATTTTTTCATCTTTTTACGGATAAATGCGGGTATCTCCAACTCATCATCAACCTCATCAACATCTTCCTTACTCACTTGTGATGCTTGTGGCATTTCTTTTACTGCTTTTGGCATTGTATTTTTTTGTGGAAGCTTCGTTTGTTCAGGTGTGTCTACTGGGGGGAAATCTTGTTTTATGTTTGAGTTAAACATGCTTTGCTCCATTGGTGCGCTTGCAGTGTCTTCTCTAGAGATGGGTTGAATTGGAAGAGCGTCTTGTGGAAAACCTGTTGCTACAACTGTGATACGCACTTCATCTTTTAATCGTTCGTCAATTACTGCTCCCCAAATTATTCTTGCATCATCATCTGCAACTCCAGAAATAATCTTTGCAGCTTCATGCACCTCTTGCATGGCAAGATTTGGGCCGCCAGTTATTGTAAATAGAACTCCCCGTGCACCATCTATTGAAAGATCTAGCAGTGGAGAGGCGATTGCCATCTTTGCTGCTTCTGTTGCTCTGTTATCTCCCGATGCTGTTCCTATTCCCATTAATGCAGAACCCGTATTTTGCATAATTGCTTTTACATCAGCGTAGTCAACATTAATAAGTCCTGGAACTGTAATAATTTCTGAAATACCTGCAACACCTTGTCTTAGAACATCGTCTACAATTGCAAATGAATCCATCAAGGTGGTCTTCTTATCTATAATGTTCATTAGTCTGTCATTTGGAATTGTGATTATGCTATCTACACGTGAAGCAAGTTCTACGTATGCGTCATCTGCAATGTTATTTCTTTGAACACCTTCCCAAGAAAATGGCTTTGTAACTATTGCAACTGTTAGTGCACCCTGGTCTCTTGCGATTTCAGCTACTACTGGAGCAGCTCCTGAGCCTGTTCCACCTCCGAGTCCGCAAGTAACAAAAACCATGTCTGCGCCTTTTAGTGCGTCTCTTAATTCATTTTGTCCTTCTTCTGCTGCGCGTCTTCCTAAATCTGGGTCCATTCCTGCGCCCAAACCACGTGTCACAGTTTTTCCAATGTGAATTTTAGTCTTTGCTAGAGAGTTGTGAAGTGCCTGAACATCAGTGTTTACGGAAATAAAATCAACGCCTCGCATCTTCATTTGAATCATGCGATTTACTGATGAGTTGCCGCCGCCGCCCACTCCTACAACCTTAATTTTTGCAAATGTTTCTACGTCTGGTTTAACTTCTGCCATAACAATATATTCACTTTAGTATACAAAAGAAATTTCTTACTGTAAAGGATTTTTTACATCCTCAACATTCCGCCTATTTTTTTAAATATGGATACATTTCCCATTTTTTTCAAAAATCCTGGAACTTTAAACATAGAATGACTGCCC
>CAZKTI010000109.1:0-1588 GCA_964555725.1 uncultured Gammaproteobacteria bacterium
TATGAATGAAAGCGACAATTCAAATCACTTTATATCTATTCGCCTTCAAGGAGTAAAAAGCAATAGACTTGGTATTGGCGCTAAGCTAGAATTAACAGCTGGTGGAAAAACATATTATGAACAAGTAAAAAGTGGTATGAGCCTTGCTTCTCAAAATGATTATTCTGTACATTTTGGATTAGGAAATAATGAAACCATTGATTCACTTACTATTACCTGGCCATCAGGAACAGTTCAAAAAGTGGAAAATATTGAAGTTGATCAAATACATACAATTATTGAAGGAGATAAATAAATGAAAACCCCTTTTAAATATTTTTTCTACTTTGGGGTAGTGGCATCAGTCATACTAATCCCTTTTGTTGATACAGCAACTTGGTATTTATGGTATGCAATACAAATGTACTGGCTTGTTATTATTGTATATATCCTTGCAAAAATCGAAAAAAATCAGAGGCGTGACAAATAGAATGTTATGCCTACAGTAGATATTAATTTTTAAATAATGTTTTCTAATGTTGAAAATGAATTGCGCTCTGTAGAAAGGCAAATATTTTCAGTTATCAAAAAAAATAAAATAACTGACTTAAATAAATATGTATCATGGCTAGCAAAAGAACGTGGTAAAAAACTTCGTCCTGCGCTTCTTTTTCTCGTTGCAAAAAAGTGTTCAAATAAAAAAGATAATAATGACTTGCTACATGCCGCAACTGCAATTGAACTATTTCATCAATCATCTCTTATACATGATGATATTATTGACGCTTCTCCAAAAAGACACAAGGAATTAACTGCTTTTAAAAAATTTGGTTCGGAAGAAGCAATAATTTTAGGCGACTGGCTGATAGGACTTGCAACAGAAGAACTTTCGCTTTGTAAAAATGTGGATGTACGAAAAGAGATAGGTGCTGCAATTACATCTGTATGTAAAGGTCAGCTTCTTCAAATGAAATTAAGAGGAACCGTAATTACAGAAAAGCAATATTTTTCAATAATTGAAAATAAAACCGCCGCTCTTTTTGAAACTTCTGCTGTATGTGGTGCTTTACTTACAAATAAAAAATATTCCCCTAGGGCAAGAAGGTTTGGTAAAGATTTAGGCATTGCTTTTCAAATCATTGACGATATGGAAGATCTTACTGGAAATCCAAAAAAAACAGGAAAGCCATTGGGGCAAGACATACGTGAAGGAGAAATGACCCTGCCTCTAATCTATCTTTCAAAAGAAATTTCTTTAAATAAAAATATTCCTTCTATAATTTCTGCATTTAAAAAATCAAAATCGTTAAATAAAACTAAGTCTAAGGCTGCCATATATTTGAATCGTGCAAAAAAATCGAGTTTTGGCGCTGAGGAACTGATTAGTTTTTTATTTAAAAAAATCAATATTGATTAAATTATATTAATTATGCTTAAAATCAATATGCTTCGCGATGAAATATTTTCAATATTTAAAAGGGTGCCATATTCTATAATAGCCCCACATAAATTTTTTAAAAAGAAAATTGAGATTGGAAATATATCCTATATTACTCTCTTTCTCATTGCGTTTGTTCTTGGTTCTGTATATATAATCTTACAATTTTTT
>CAZKTI010000109.1:1598-2825 GCA_964555725.1 uncultured Gammaproteobacteria bacterium
TGCTCTTTCAAATGAAATGGTGCTCTACTTTATTTTAGATGGTGGTGTACTTATGACTGCTCAGTGGATTTTAGCAATGCTCGCATTCGTTGTCATATATCTCTTTTTACATAATAAGGATCTTCCCTTAAAAGATATTGCACTTATTAGCTTTTATCTTCCTACTTCTTTGTGGGTAGTTGGGTTAGTTTTTGATATTCCTAATCTCTTTTTTGATCTCTTCTTTCCACTTAGTAATATTCATCACATAATAGATGGCCCTGTGTCATTTCCATTTCGTTTTTCACATTTTTTTACATTTCCCTGGATTATTGTTGCTCTTTCTATGATTTTTATCTATCAAATTAAATTAAATAAAATAATGGGGCCTTTACTCGCAATTTTTTTAGTAGTGTTTGCTAGATTTTTTGTTGAGCATCCTAATGTCATTTGGGTTCATCTTCTAGAACGTGTCTTTGGCGAACGCGTTTCTGGTATACCACCAATGGCGATTTATTTATTTACTCATCTCTTTCTACTAATAACATCATTTCTTTCCTTATTAGTAATTACAAAACTTAACGTTGCTCCAAAAACTAAAAAAATTCTTATAGTTTTTCTAATATTCATTTCCGTATTGCTTGCTGTAAGTTTTGAAAATGCTTTTTAGATAACTGTTGCGATTCTATAATAGTATGAAAAAAAAATTAATAATTTCTCTCATTTTTGCAATACCACTCTTGTACTATAGTGTGGTATCTCTGTCAGCACCTAATCCAATCTGCCATAATTGTAACGTTATCATTATATCCATAGACACACTTGGTGCAAAACATCTATCGCTTTATAACCCAGAAAAAATTATAGCTCCATATTTGAAAGAACTTGCATCAAAACGTGGGGTTGTCTTTGATAGTGCCTTTTCACAAGCTCCGTGGACGCTACCCTCTCATTCTGCGATGCTCACAGGACAATACCCATGGGATATAGGTGTGTTCCTTCCCACCGATGCTCTTCCTAATAATATACCGACGTTGTCTGATGAGTTATTCAAGCAAGGATATGCTGTAAAGGCATTTTCTAATGGCCCTTTTGTAACGCCTTCATGGAACTTCTTTAATAAAGACTTTGAGTCTTTTAGTGGCAGCATGGCTATAAAAGATTGGAATGATGCAAAGCAAATATTTACAGATGGGCTCTCTTGGATTGAAGAATTTGAAGAAAAAAACAATAATCCATATTTTCTTT
>CAZKTI010000110.1:0-2824 GCA_964555725.1 uncultured Gammaproteobacteria bacterium
AAAACAAATATCTAAAGCGTTAGAATTGTATTATGATGATAATGGCTACTATCCTCTTTCTGAACCATCTGGAGCAACACCTTGTGATGATTTTGGTGATGGCCCTGCAGGAAATGATATATATGTTTTTTTTGAGGGTGGCGCAGATTTGGGTCCATGTGGCGATGGAACCCCACAATGTGATTTTGATAATTTAAATACACCGTTAGCCCCTTATATGGGTTTTGTTCCTGAAGATCCTTCACAAACTACGGCCAGAGGATGTAATCATGGCTATTGGCCTTATGGGGTGGATAGAGAGTTGGGCTATAATTATCAAGTTTCTGAAGATGGACAACAATATGACCTACATATGCGATTCGAAACTTTAAATCATCCCGAATCATGCGGGAATAAAAATTATACCTGGTATACTAATGAACAAGATTATGAGAAGTGGATTTTAGGT
This sequence comes from uncultured Gammaproteobacteria bacterium, assembly GCA_964555725.1. Lineage (GTDB taxonomy): Bacteria > Patescibacteriota > Patescibacteriia > CAZKTI01 > CAZKTI01 > CAZKTI01. Next base: position 449 of record CAZKTI010000110.1, read on the forward strand.
GCAGATGTCGGTACTTCAGTCTGTCCAGCAGATGCAAATAATGATGATTTATATGCATTACCACATTAACTGCTTAAATATAAAAAAATCAACTTTATTCTAAAATAATTTAAGTTGAAAAATATGAAAATTAGTCTTAGTGTTTGTAAAATATCTTCAGTATTAAAAAAAGTGTAAAAACATAGTATAATATTAGAATGGTTAAAGAAACCACTCTATTACTTATAGTAAAAAAACTTACTATTAATACATTGTACGATATAATGCGATTTCCCGTATGGTGGTATAGCCGAGGCCTTAAACGTATTTTTTTTAATGTACAAAATACAATTAAGGATGGGAATGAAATTTTAGGCGTAAGCTTATGGTTTAAAAATTTGCTTACCCCAATGTATGGTCAATTTGATATTGCTGGCAGACTCATAAGTTTTTTTATTCGAATTTTTGTTGCCATCTTTAGACTTGTTATTTTTATTTTATGGATATTGCTTTCCATTAGCGTACTCATTTTTTGGATAACCATACCCGTATTAGCTATAAGCCAAATTATATACCAACTAGGAGGTAGATTTTTTTTATGACCGCTTTTACCGTTCCTTCAAAAGCAGAGTTATTTTGGGGAAAAGATATAACTACAACGTACGCGCGTATAGATGATATTCTTGATAGAATTGGTAAACTAATAGTTTTTTTCTTACTTTCATTTTCTATTGTTGGTAAAGGAGCTATAGCAGTTTTTATTTATAATGCATTTACACGAACGCAAACTCCATTTTTGGAATTATTTTTTTCCACACTAGATTCATTTATATTATTGTTTTGGTTAAGCGTATTAGTTGATATGTTCTTGTATTATAAACTTACAATTATATCTGCAGGAGGAAAGAATTTACAAAAAGCGTTTAAAATGGCTACTGAAAAAAATATTAAACTAGATGTATCCCAATATTTTACCTCAAGTGCGTTAAAAGTAGTTGAACGCTCTTGGGAAATAGCTAAGAAATATAAACAAGATGGCGTCCGCCCATTTCATTTTTTTATTATACTTCTTGACTCTCCTGATATTCGTGAGATATTTTCTCGTTTAAATATTAATTATCAAACTATTACAGAAATATTAGCAAGACAATTAAAAAAACATGAGGCTCAAAAAGATTCAACACAAAAAACAGTTGCAACACCATTAGCTAATGATGTTTTGATACATGCGGGCAAGCTCTCTATTTCTGAATACAAAAAAGATATAGATGAAATTTCTCTTTTTCAAGCTATTGTTGAAAAGGGGAATCTCGTAAAAGAAATATTATATGAGCTAGATATTGAAGATGAGAAAATACGCAATACTGTCTCTTGGACACGTACACGTAAAAAGATTTTTGCCAAGTATCGCCGTGGCAGACTTCGTTCACGTCTAAAACCAAGAAAACAAATTGATAGAGCAATGACAGGTCTAGAAACTCCATACGCATCAAGGATGAGTACAGATTTAACACTTATGGCAAAAAATGGTTTACTTCATCCGTATATAGATAGAGACAGTGTCATGGATAATGTTTTTCATGGTTTAGAATCTCAGAAAAACGTACTACTCATGGGAGATGCAGGTGTTGGTAAAACAGCTATTATAGAGGGGCTTGCATCACGAATGGCAGAAGAAGACGTTCCAGATTTTTTGAAAGATAAACGATTAGTTAAAATTAATGCCTCACGCTTAATAGGAGGAGCAGGGGCTTCAGAATTTGTTCAAAAATTACTTAAGGTTTTTGACGAAGTAACACGCGCCGGAAATGTTGTTTTGGTTATTGAGCATATCAATAGATTTGTTGGCATTTCTATTGGTAGTGAACAGAGCCTTGATATTGCTGATGTAATAGGGACACTTTTAGGAAAGAAGCAAGTATATATTATAGGAACTGCAGAACCTGCACACTATTCACAGGGCAAGCGTATTACTACTCTTAGTCAAATGTTTCGTGTACTTTCAGTTGAAGAGCCAAATGAAAATGAAACCATACGCATTCTTGCATCAAAGACATTGATATTAGAATCTAGGTACAATGTTTTTTTTACTTATAACGCAATTGAAGAATTGTATGAATTAAGTTCAAGATTTTTATCAAAAGAACGTTTACCAAAGAAAGCAGTGAATTTGTTAGATGAAATAGCAGTTTCCAAAAAAGGCACTAAAAGAAAACCTAATGTAATAAACAAAAATGATGTTGCAGAAATCCTTTCTAAAAAAATTCATATCCCACTCACTGATATAGGAGAAAAGGAACGTGAAAGATTGCTTAATCTTGAAACAATGTTACATAAAAAAATAATTTCTCAAGACGTTGCAGTGCGCGCTGTAGCAAATGCTTTAAGAAGGGCACG
>CAZKTI010000111.1:0-2799 GCA_964555725.1 uncultured Gammaproteobacteria bacterium
CAGAAAAACCTGATGCGCCTGCTTGATTAGCATACTCAGAACCAAATTGATCATACGCTTGTCGTTTCGTGTCGTCTGAAAGTATTTGATATGCTTCATTAACCTCTTTAAATTTCGCCTCATCACCGCCATCTTTATCAGGATGGTATTTATGCGCCATTTTATGAAATGCTTTTTTTAATTCAGAAGAATCAGCACCTCTTTCTACGCCTAATATTTTGTAATAATCTTTACTCATGAAATTCTATAATTTAAGTTCTTTTACTAATACTTCTTTTTTCTTCCAGGTGAAAAAATTAGTTAAAAGAAGTATGTGCAAAATAATATATCCTAATAAATAAACAATCAATTTATATAATAATTTAAAAATATACAATGTAAAGAATAGTCCAAGAGTGGCAATTGCAGGTATAAATTGGTCAAGATTTTTTGTGTATCTCGCTGATCTGCTTTGTAGAAAGGCTCTCCATACATCCGGTATAGGTGTCTCTCCGGTAAATCCATATCCCGTTAATTTTAAATTTTCAAAAAAACTATTACGTAAAACTGCTTTCTGTTCTTCTAAGACATTTGCATTTACATCAACATTAAATTCTATAGGTAAATCTCCTAAAAGCCCTTTGATAACTTTTTTTTGCTCTTTTAAAACGCTCTCATTTGTCCCGTCAGTACCACTCAAAAGTATAATAAATTCATCAACGCTCATCTCATCTGAATATCCTTTAAAGATTATTCCAAAAACCTCATTAATACCCAGTAACGTATAACTAATGGTAGCTTCTTGAAATGAATTTGAATCGTTGTCATTTTCAAGATAATCTGCAAATCTCAAAAAAGAGATGAGTGCAATTGTAAAAAGCAAAATAAATGATAGCCCAGGTCTTAATGTTCGAAGTAGTGAAAAATCACCTTCTTTCTTATCGGCCTTTTTTGCTACGGCAAACCATATAAATAATACAAAGATATATATGGTGCTCCCCAAAAGAACATAATATGGGCTTATAAAAAAGAACACCATAAGAGGAATTATGCCAATAAAAAATAACATGAGTACCGAAACGCTATGCCGTACTAGTTTTACAGTCAAGCTCATAAGTGCTAAATGTGCACACATGAGTAAAATACTTACGCCAGCGTAGCTTAAGATACGTTCATTAACATCAATCTCTTGTCCAAATCCAAGTATAAAAATATTTTCAAGTAGGACTATCTTGATAAATATCCATGACGCTGCGGAAAAAAGTAATGTTAAAAGCACTAACGCTAATTCCTTCCCAACTGTATCTTTATTTTTATCTTCTAGTAGCGCAGACTTTTCTACGTCTGCGTCAAGATTACCATTGTACTTTTTTCTATATGTCATGATGCTAAAAATATCATGTATGAATAATATGCTTAAATAAAAACATAGTATTATTGTACACTAGGCCGCGATTCTTTGATATGCCCTCCATATTGTGAAGTACGTTATTCTTTCTTAGGATCTCCGTTATCAGAATTATCTGAATCTTTTTCATCAACCTCTTCAAAATCTGCAGTTTCGCCTTCCGTATCTTTTCCTGAATTATCTTTTTCAGAATCACTTCCCTCATTCTGTGCTTGCTGTTGCTGTGCCTGGTATGCTGCTTGACCAATTTTTTGTACTTCTGAAGATAGTTCATCTGTTGCTTTCTTGATAGCAGCGACATCTTCTTTATCTTTTACATCCTCAACTGCTTTCACTTTTTCTTCGATTACTTTCTTAACATTTGCATCTACTTTATCTCCCATATCGGTTAATGTCTTCTTTGTGGTATATATAAGACTGTCTGCCATGTTTTGTACTTCAATAAGATCTTTTTTCTTTTTGTCTTCTTCGGCATGTGAATCTGCATCTTGTCTCATTTTTTCCACCTCTTCTTTTGAAAGTGATGATGATGCGGTAATAGTAATTTTTTGTTCTTTCCCAGAAGCTTTATCTTTTGCAGAAACATTAAGAATACCATTAGCATCAATATCAAATGTGACATCAACTTGTGGAACACCTCTAGGTGATGGGGGTATTCCATCTAAAATGAACTTACCTAATGTTTTATTATCACGTGCAAATTCACGCTCACCTTGAAGTACATGTATTTCAACAGATGTCTGATTATCAGCAGCTGTTGAAAAAACTTGTGACTTAGATGTTGGAATTGTTGTATTTCTATCTATAAGTGGAGTTCTGACGCCACCTAGTGTTTCAAGTCCAAGGGTTAAAGGAGTCACATCTAAGAGTAGTACATCCTTAACGTCTCCTTGAAGAATACCTGCTTGAATAGCAGCCCCTGTAGCAACTACTTCATCTGGGTTAACTCCTAAGTGAGGTTTCTTGGAAAAAAACTCTTCTACCTTTTTTTGAACAAGTGGCATGCGAGTCATTCCTCCAACCATAACAACTTCTCCAATATCTGATGCACTAAGTCCTGCATCCTCAAGTGCACGTTTGCATGGCTCGAGAGATTTATCAATAAGTGTATTGGTTAATTCTTCAAGTTTTGAACGGGTCATTTTAAGAACTAAATGCTTCGGCCCATCTGCACCTGAGGTAATAAAAGGCTGATTAATTTCGGTTTCCGCAGTGGTCGATAATTCTATCTTTGCTTTTTCAGCAGATTCTTTTATTCGTTGAAGTGCTAAAACATCTTTAGAAAGATCAACGCCCTGGTCTTTTTTGAATTCATCAATTATCCATTCAATAATTACATGGTCAAAATCTTCACCACCTAAAAAAGTATCCCCATTAGTTGGTTTAACTTCAACGGTATCATGGGTAACCTC
>CAZKTI010000112.1:0-2735 GCA_964555725.1 uncultured Gammaproteobacteria bacterium
ATAAACAACATTATTTTTTGTATTCATATTTATTTAATTACTATTTTCTACACCCTCTTCGATTTTCTCTTTGTGCTTTTTACGTCCAATAAATGCAGTGCTCATAAGAAGAGTACCTACAAGGAAGAAGGTTACGATCCTCCCAGTAAGCTCCATATTCCAAACCTCTACAAAAAGAAGTCGTCCAACAACAAATGCCAATATTATTCCACCATAGTTTCTAAGTCCATTTTCATTATTTATTCTCCCGTAGAAATACACAGCAAGCCCAGCTATTGTATATATAACAAGAGATACCATGGTAGCAGTGTCATCATTTGCCATGGCAGCGTGTAAACTTAGCCACAATAATACAAAAGCATATAATGACCCAATAATTAAGAGTGTTTTTGCTAATTTTGATGAATCTTCATCGCTCCCCCCTATATGCTGTTTCAAAAAGAACAGCCCCATACCAACAAGAGCAAACATCAACATAGCAAGAACAGCAAAGTCATCATGAAACACACTAGTACGCCATTGATACGCTCTCATACTTTCAAAAGAAAGTGCAACAGGTCCAATCATCAGAAGACTTAATCGCTGTGCAATATGTATGTCTTTCAAGATGGCGTATGAAATCAACGCAACAACCGCGCTCTCAATAGTATATGCAATTACTAGTGCTGGCCCACTCAATTCAGCGGCAGTTGCTGTGGCAAGCATTGCAATACTGACACCTGTATACACATAAAACGGTTCTCTGCGTGCAGTAATTTTGAATGTTGCAAATGCGCCCGCTATGAATGCAATCATCCATGCAGCAATTAACAAACTCTGCCACTGTGCGCTAGCAACTATCATTATCCAAATAAGAAGAAATAGTCCGGTTCCTGCAGCTGAAATGAGGTCTGACTTAATTTTTCCTTCCTTTAATTTGAGAATTCCTAAAATATTGGTAACAAAGAATATTGCAGTAAAGACAAATGAAAACATAAGTAAAATATTTCCTTCTTGCGGTGAATACGAAGCGAGAATCGGTAAACTATATAGGCCAACTAAAATTAGCGCTCCAAATGTAAGTGCTCTCCATCCAGAAACTCCCACAACCCAAACAGTCCCCAATACAACCACAAGCAAGTACGAGAACAGGGCAACTTCAGTTGGATTTGCATTACTGGTTAACAGGGGGGCAAGACCGGCAAGCACAAGGCTTGCAACAGCCAAAGACTGTGACTTGTGTTTTACACTTGAAAGAGCAACAAATGCTGTGCTCAAAAACATCACAACAAGAGCCGAAAGCGGTGAAAGAAAATCATATACCTCTCTAGCGGCAAAAATTGTTAAAAGAACAACAGTTGAACCAAGTACCAGAAATACCCCTCCTTGATTCACATATGTTCGTATTCTCCACTCTCCAAGAATTAGTAGCAAAACTCCGGCAATAAGGCCCATAGCAATTCGTCCAATAGGACCTATCCAATTATTCAAGAATGCATAGCTTACAAGCCATCCAAAACCAATTAATACAAGCAAGGCACCGAGCTTTAGCAACCAATCCTCTTTTAACCATTCGACAAACCTGCTTACTGCAGACGGAGTTTGCGGTTCTGTAGATTTTTGCAAGCCATCGTCATTAGAGGCAATAGGTGGTGGTGGAGGCACTGGTGCCACACCGGGGGCTTGTTGAGGTACTTCTGAGCCAACTCTAGACTCCATAGCACGAATCCTCTCGTCGTGTTCATTAAGCTTGTTTATAATCTGGTCAAGCTTTCCTGAAACACTATCGTTTTGATTGTTTTCGTCTGACATGATTTATGCTTAATTATGAACTAAATTTTATTAAAACCAACGCCGATAAGGATGCTCTCATAACATAACTGCCAAAAACAGAAAGACAGCTCCCACAAGCAAAACACCAACTATTAATGAACCTAGAATACCCCTTGCAATATATTTTCTTTTCTTTCTTAAATAAATATATCCTGCAATCACAACAATGAAACCTAAAATATAGGAAATAAAAAATTGAGAACGTCCTAGAACAGCACCTGCAATGGCGGAAACAAGTTGGAAAACAATACCTGTACCGATAAAACCTAATACGCACTCCCCAATCTTTCTTCCTGTTGAAATAGTTTTTTGCTGTGGTACGTCAGCGCTTGTCGGTGTCGGGCCCGTAGCCTCTCGTATAACATCCTCAGAATACCCTGCCTGCCTGAGTCCTTTAATCAACTCCTCTTGCCGGTATGTATTTTTATTTGACTCTAAATATTTTTTTGCCTCTTCAAGTTGATTCGCCATATCTATAGTATTCTTAAATTAAGAAGTTTCTGGCGTTTTTCCAATTGCACTAGAAATAATTTCAGAAGAAAATCCTTCGGCCATAATACCATACCTGGTATATAAATATAACGCTACTTTAAAAATAGCCGACAAACTAGACGAAATTATTGAAAGCAATATTAATGAAAGAACTAACACGGTAGTTACCGCGAAGTATCCAAACACTCCTTCAAAAACATTTCCAACAAGAATTATCATGAGTATATACAAGATAAATATTATGATTGCCATTAACATTACAAAGAAATTCAAGGAGATATTCGTAATGAGCGTTTCCCCCCATGTTTTTTTAAACGTATTTCCGGAGTTTTTAATAGACTGCCACACAGACACGTTATCAAGAAGAAGTGTGGGCGCAATAAAGAACGTAACAATATTCCACGCTGCGCCCAACAAACTAACAGCAATCT
>CAZKTI010000113.1:0-2650 GCA_964555725.1 uncultured Gammaproteobacteria bacterium
GATTTTAATAAGAAGTATGATCTTGTTGTTCTTACAGAAGCAGCAGATATATCTGTATGGAACAAGTATGAGCATGGAAAAGTTGTTTATGATCTTATTGATCCATATTTAGAAATATCTAAAAGAAATATTTCTGGTCTATTACGTGCCCCAGTTAAAAGTATATGTGGGCATTACAAAAAATTTACATTTAATAATTGGAATGTGATTCGCAAAATGTGTACTAGAGCAGATGCTGTCATATGTTCAACAGCTGAGCAGAAAAAAGATATTACTCCATATTGTGACAATGTCAAAATTATTCTTGATTCTCATGTTGATATTGTAACTAAAATTAAAAAAAATTATGAATGTGGAGATGTTATAAAGATTGTATGGGAGGGTTTACCATCTAGCTTAAAACAGCTTGTTGTTTTGAGTAATGTATTACATAAACTCAATGGTATGTTTAATATTGAATTGCATGTGGTGACAGATTTATATGGGTACCGCTTTCTTGGTAAATATTTAAAAACTTCAACTGTTTCCCTATCTAGCAGAATATTTTCAAAAGTTGTTGTTCATGAATGGAGCAAAGATGAGTTTTCTAATATTGTATGTTCATGTGATATAGCGGTAATACCTGTAAGGTTAACTGATGAATTCTCTGCAGGTAGGCCAGAAAATAAACTTCTTTTGTTCTGGAAAATGGCAATACCTACGGTAACTTCTTCAACTCCTGCCTATAAGCGCACAATGAAAGAGGCGGGTATCAAATTAGCATGTGAAGACGAGCGCGATTGGATTAATAGCCTTGCTCGACTTATTGAAAATGTAGAGTTCCGGAAGGAAGTAGGGGAGCGTGGTTTAAAATATGTTGATGAAAAGTTTAATAAAGAGTCTCATATTCGGCAGTGGGATATGGTTTTTAATTCGCTTGGTTTTTATTTTTAGTACAGACGTTACAATAACGTAGCCATAGAGTGTTTCTTTGGATTACTAAGTGAAAATAATTATTTGCCACATTGACTGCATATAACATGCTACAGACTAATTCAAACTATTAGAATATATATGAGCCAACATTTAAATTTTGTTGAATCACCTTTAAAAGGACTGTATAGAATTGATCGTAATCCTATAATTGATAGTAGAGGTTTTATGAGCCGTATTTTTTGTAATAACGAGCTTAAAGAAATAGGCTTTTCGCAATCAGTTGCGCAAATAAATCTTACTTTAACAAAACAAAAGGGATCTATTAGGGGAATGCATTTTCAGAATCCACCATGTATGGAAAAAAAGATCGTTACATGCTTTAAAGGTGAGGTTTTAGATATCGCTGTAGATATCAGAAAAGGTTCCCCAACTTTTCTGAACTGGCACTCAGAAATCCTTAATTCAGAAAATCAGTCTAGTTTTTGTATTCCTAGAGGTTTTGCACATGGCTTTCAGGCACTTACAAGTGATTGTGAAATTCTGTATATACATTCAGCATTTTATAGTCCTAGTCATGAGGGTGCACTGAATCCGTTTGATCCTATGCTGAAAATTAACTGGCCACTTGATGTAACTGAAATGTCTGAACGTGATCGAAACCATGCTATGTTAGATGAAAAATTCCGTGGGATTGAAGTATTATGAAGTGTAGACATTGTGATTCTGAACTTTTTGAAACACTTATTGATTTGGGAAGTTCACCTCCATCAAACTCATACCTGACAGAAAAAAATATTAATAATCCTGAAAAGTGGTATCCACTTAAGGTGATGATCTGTTGTGAATGCTGGTTAGTACAGACAGAGGATTTTGTAGGAGCTAGTGAAATGTTTTCAAAAGACTATTCTTACTTCAGCTCATTTTCAAGTACATGGCTATATCATTGCGAGAAATATGTAAATAAAATGTTAACACGCTTTAGATTAACCGATGATAGCTTGATTGTAGAAGTTGCCTCTAATGATGGTTATTTGCTTCAGTATGTAAAAAAAGCAGGCATTCCATGTTATGGCATCGAGCCAACACACAGTACAGCTGAGGCAGCTAGAGATAAAGGGATTGAAGTCGTTGAGAAGTTTTTTGGTGTGATTACCGCTGAAGAACTTTTAACGCAAGGGAGACAGGCAGATCTAATTGTTGCTAATAATGTACTAGCACATGTGCCTGATATTAATGATTTTGTAAAAGGTTTCACTATTTTACTTAAACCTAATGGAGTAGCAAGCTTTGAATTTCCGCATCTAATCAGTCTGATTAATAACAACCAGTTTGATACGATTTATCATGAACACTATTCGTATCTTTCACTGACAGCAATTTGTTCAATATTTCTATCTAATGGAATAGCTGTTTTTGATGTAGAAAAGATATCGACTCATGGAGGGAGTTTACGTGTCTTTGCGCAGCGAAAAGATACAGGGCAACATCCAGTTACTGATGATGTAAAAATATTGCTTGAGCATGAGAATAAAGTTGGAGTAAATAATGTTTATTTTTATCATGGACTTTGGGAAAAAGCAGTAGCTATAAAATTAGATTTTCTTAATTTTTTGCTCAAATCTAAGAAGTCTGGTAAGAAGGTTGTTGCATATGGTGCTGCAGCTAAAGGCAATACATTATTGAATTTTGCTGGTGTACGCACAGATCTATTGCCTTATGTTGTTGATAAAAGTAG
>CAZKTI010000114.1:0-2626 GCA_964555725.1 uncultured Gammaproteobacteria bacterium
ATATCGGTGTCGCAAACCATAACGCTTGGGTAAACCCGCCCCATATACTACTCATATCTAAAAAGTAAACTGAAAAAGCTGACAAACCCAAAGCCAGTCCATAAACAAAAAGTGCAAGTAATATGAATATCACAGGGTATACAAGAATTGTTGTAACAGGTAGCCCAATAAATAACATCAGTATTACAAATACAACAACTTCAAATATGTGCGCATAAGAAGAACGCAGTACTGACGCAATTATTAAAGACTCCTTGGGGAAATTAATAGATTTAATTATATGTCTACTACCATAGAGTATTCCAGTTGCTTCACTTGTGACCCCTCTGAAAAAGTTAAATATTATAAGACCCAAAAGGAGATAAAGAGGGTACTGGTCAATGGTTTGACCAAACACCTGAGAGAACACCAAGTAGATTATTATAAATGCCGCCAGCGGATTTAAAAAATGCCACAAGAGTCCCAGATAACTTCCTTCATGTTGTAACTTGAACCCGGCCTTCGCGAAAGCAAGGCCTAATCTAATTGCATGCATAAAATACGATTTTGTTTATAATGTGTTGAACATATATCAATAATTAAGCATATATTAGCCATGTATCCTATAATTTTAGGTATAGTTTTGCTATTTCTTCCAGTCCTGTTGATATCGCGATTTTGGGATATGGAGTGTAGTTTCCCCAAGGCATTATCCATTGCCATTGCCTTTCATCTTCTTGTCGGGATTATAACCCAGGCATTGGGTATGTTCAATTATCAAAACGTGCTTCTCGTCACGCTATTTTTTAATGTCGTCATTATTCTAACGACGTTTATGGATGGGCGAAAGAAAAGTATATCTAATTTAAAAATTGACTGGGTGCTTATAATGGTGGTTATAGTTGGATTTATCTCTTTATATAGCGTCCATTATAATTATTCCGGAAAATATAGTGTTGTTGCCACGCCAGAATATATAAATGCAGAAAATCTTAAGTATCCATATCCATATTATTCTGATGAGTGGTATGCAATTTCGTTTATACAAGAATCTATTAGGTCAGAAAACTTACCAATTAATAATCCCCTGACAAGAGAGAAAGTACCATTTCTGAATTTTGAGGCAGTTTTCCATTCTTTTGTTTCAGAGTTATCTCTTCTTCTAGGTCTAGAACCACTTACCGGTTATACAAAAATAACTATAGCAACGGGTGTGCTATTAATTGTTTTGGTCTATTTGTTGTTGAGAACTCTTAATGTTTCCAAGGTGCTCTCGGCACTTTCAAGCATATCAGTTCTATACATTACTAATGGGGCAAATCTGCCAGGTTTGTGGAACTTACTCCCCCTAAATATTGGTGTTTTAACACTTTTACTTAGTTTTATTTTTCTCTCAACCAACAAGATAAGAATGGCCTTTTTTACGGGTTTCTTGACACTTCTTTTTTATCCGCCACTTGTTATTTTTTATACTGCTGCCTTTTTGGCTAAAATTTTTCTAGATAAATCTTTACCAACATTAAGAAAATATGAATACGTTCTTGATTATACCGCAATACTTATATTGTCTGGATTGATTGTCTCGTCAGCGTATGCCCTATATACAAGCAATAATACTTTTTTAACTTTCACTGGCGCGCCACAATCTAGTACTCTCTTATTTGTTGGGGTATATGGCATTCTTGCGATATTAGTGATTTATTTTTCAAACACACGTCTGAAAGATAATCATTCCAAGAGATTTCTTTATGGGTGTTTGGTTATCATGTTTTCACTTGTCGTGTCTGTTTTTATTATATATTGGAATTCATTGCCAAACTCATTAGGTCCAATTTCAGAAGCTATACATTATCCAACTTTTACTTTAGGTGCCATTCCAGATTATGCTATGTGGTACGTGTTGCCACTACCGGTATTGATTTTTTCATTTATTGGTGTGTATCTTTTGGCGCGTAATCGTTCTTGGATTTTTATACCTATTATAATCGGCTTAGGGTTTTGGTCTGTGTATTCACTAAGCACGTCAAGATTAATTATTGAATATCAAAGAGTCGTATTTGTAACAGCAGTTATTTTGGTTATTTCCATGGGCATAGGTATTCAATACTTAATTGAATTAATCAGAAAATATAAGCTTTTTTCTGATAAGAAACTTACGGCACTATTATACACTTGCGTATTTGTTGTGGTGTTTATGTTGGTTCCTCAGTATTCAGAAGGTGACAAATGGAAGAAACTAACACTTAGGAGTGTTTCATCAGATAATATTTATTTACCAGCTGCCCCTGCTAATAAATATTTACACCAAGACGATTTAAAGATATTTAGTAATATACACGAACAGAATTTTCTCAGCTTGCCCTGGAAGGGAACTGTTATTGGAGTGGCAACAGATAATTATCCATTATCAACAAAACCCGGCACCATTACTATGTACAAAGGTCTGGCTCAAGAATTTATCACTGCTTCGTGTGGAGATAAGTACGAAATAGTACAGACGTATAACATTGATTATGTTTACTTTCCAGAATTTAAATGTCCAGCGTTTGAAGAGATTGACAAAAGCGCAGAAGGATTAATTTTATATAAAACCAAATAAAAAAATAAATCTACTACAATGCCTAAAGAAGATATTTTGAAATATTAT
>CAZKTI010000115.1:0-2566 GCA_964555725.1 uncultured Gammaproteobacteria bacterium
AGTACATATATAAGAACATTACACGATAATTTTATTAAAAAAAATCGAAAACAAATACAACATACTGATAAAAAAACCACTAAACATAAAACAGGTAGTAAGAAAAATCCTCAATCAAAAGAAATTGATTTAAGTAAGTTTCAACTTAACTTTCCTGAACAAAAACACCCGCTTGTCTCAATTATTGTAATAACTTTCAACAACTATGCTTACACAGTCGCGTGTCTTGATAGTATATTAAAATACACAATGCTCCCATATGAACTTATTATTGTTGATAATCACTCTACAGATAAAACTATTGAATTATTAAAACAATTGACTAACGTTACTGTTATTAGAAACAACTCTAATGTTGGTGTTGGTGCAGGATATAATATGGGGGGAGAGAAGGCTCATGGTAAATATGTCTTGTTTTTAAACAATGACACAATTGTAACTGAATATTGGCTCGACACTCTTGTTGATACATTGAAACACAATAAATCATGTGGAGCGACAGGTTCGAAGCTTCTCAATCTTGACGGCACTCTACAGGCTGCGGGGGCTATTATTAGAGAAAATGGTGTTTGTAAAAATTACGGCTTTAATGATGATCCAAATAAGGACATCTACAATTACGAGCGGGAAGTAGATTATTGCCCAGCCGCCTGCCTACTTGTTAGAAAAGAACTATTTCTTAATATTGGCGGTTTTGACGACAGGTATTTCCCTGGTTATTACGAGGATGTTGATCTTTGTTTGAAAATTAAGGAAAAAAATTTAACAACAATATACCAACCACGCTCGGAGGTTTATCATCACGAACACGGAAGTACAAACAGAGAAGAACTTAAACGCATGATACGTACAAACAGGATAAAATTTTTAAGTAAGTGGGGGGAGCACATTCATTAATGCCATGTTTTTAAAAAAGATATCAGCATCAATATTTGATTTCCTTGACCTTGTACGATATTGGGTTTGGCGTCCAATAGTTCAAACAAATATTATCGCAGCACTGGTACTTTTTGTGTTTATAGGTAATATTGCACACCACCTCTCGGAATTTATTATATTTATTGTATATATGCATGCTGCATTTAGTTTTGGCTTCCTTGTTAATGGTTATGCCGATTTGTCTGTTGACAAAATGGCCGGTAAGAATTATTTAGATAGTGTGTCAAAAAAATATATTTTTGTATTATTGTCTATTTTTTTTCTCATACTTATTTCTCTACCATTTTATTTTAATAATGTTGGAATTACTGTTTCTGTCGCCCTTGGTATTTTCCTAGGAGTGTTTTATTCACTTAAACCATTACGATTTAAAGAGTGTGGTTTTTTTGGAATTATTGCATCAACAGTTTCGCAACGCCTACCCTTTATTCTTTTTTTCTTTATCATGCCAGATTATTTTGTATTAAACACCTACATTTTTGGTTGGTTAATACTGGATGGAATATTGATTGAGCTGGGACATCAGATAGATGATTACAATAATGATATCCTTACCAAAACGAATACATTTTTAGTGTCTATTGGTAAACACAAGGCTAAGATAACGCTTTATATATTTAGTATTGCTCTCGTACTATATATGCTTTTTCCTCTTGCGCTTGCCTCACTTAATGTGGCGCTATTGTGTATGATTCTTTTTATATTCTCGCAAACTACATTACGTGAAGCACAACGTCAGATTCATAACATGCAATTAACAGATAATTAATACTGTGGGGTAGTCCAGTCTCCGTCTAAATCTAAACCAGTTACGGTTTTTTATTTCCAAAATAAATATCAGCAATATCAGCACTCTTTCCTTCACGAAGTAGTTCTCCCTTGTCAATTATGATTGCCCTGTCACATCCTTCTATAATTTCTCTTTTATGGCTTACAATAAGTACTGTAACACCCTGCTTTGTTAATCTGCGTATTGCAGATGACACAACCTCAGTGAATTCCTTATCCAGATTACTCGTTACTTCATCGAGTAATAAAATATCAGGATTGCAATGGATTGCTGTTGAAAATATAAGTCGTGCTAGCATACCAGTAGAAAATTGGAATACTTTTGTGTCGGCATATTTCTCGAGTCCCGCAAACGTTATTATGGAATCTTGTTTTTTACTAATTTCTGCGGGCTCAAGACCATATAGTGAGCACAAAAGCGGGATATTCTCTTTGGTGGTAAGTTTATCGTGAAGTCCGTGTATGAGGCCAATTATTGATATAACTTTACCGTCTACTTTAACTTCTCCGCTGTCGGCCTTATACACATCTGCAATTAATGTAAGCAGGGTGCTTTTTCCTGCTCCATTTGGACCAGCAATACCAACAACCTCACCTGGCATCGCTGAAAAATTAATATTCTTTAAAACCCAGAATGTTTTTTTCGCCTCTTTTCCTGAAAAAAAATGGAATAAAAATGACACAGGATTGTGCTTTCTTTCATAACCTATAAAAAAACGTTTTGAGACATTTTTTAGAAGTATTTTTTCTTTCATATGCTTTTAGTGTGTCTAATAAGTTTTGAATATAATTTTGAATGTCTTTTGAGTGTAGCTGACAGTTTATATAAACTCTCTAT
>CAZKTI010000116.1:0-2547 GCA_964555725.1 uncultured Gammaproteobacteria bacterium
GACTCTGGGCCATATATTTCTATAATGCGTCCCCTGGGAATACCTCCAACGCCAATCGCAATATCTAGAGACAAACATCCGGTAGGCACACTTGCAATGCGTGATCTGGTGTTGTCGCCCAATTTCATAATTGACTCATCGCCAAATCTAGAGCGGATTTGCGCAAGTGCGTCGTTTAGATCTTCCCCTCCTACCCCAACTTCTGTTTTCTTTACTTTTGGCATAGGATTTTATTCAGTTACTATTATATGTCGTTTCAATGTATTTTCAGGTTTGTATTTTTTTGTTGCGGTGATCTCTAAAATATTTAACCCGGTTTGTAAATTTATTTGTTTTGAAAAATAACCGTCATTCTCTACGTGTACCTCTTGATCATTTATAGTAACCACTGCTTCAGTATCAGTTGAACCTTCTACTAGTATACTTCTTTCTTCTATGGTAGTTCTATCTTCGGGGCTTGTTAGCGCAAGGTTGGTAGGAGCAATTGCAGCATCAACCTGAATGCCAATGTATGCTAAAAAAAGAAACCCTGCAATAACCACTATACTTTTTTGCCAGAATGATGGAGCCAATTCAAAGGTTGAAATAGGTTTTGAGATTTGCGCTCTTTTTTTAAGACTTACTTTTTTACAAGATAAATTTTTCCAATGCACATACTCTTCTTGGAATAACGTTATGTTTTCTTTTTCATCTAGTTTTAAAATCTTTAAGTATTTTTTTAGCTGAGCTTTAGAATACATGTATTCGGGTATTTTTTCATAGTCCCCTTGTTCAAGCGCAGTGACAAAAGAAAACGATAACATATGTTTTCGCTGAAGACGTTCACGAGAAAGGTTCCCCCTTTCTCTTGCTTCTATAAGCCTTCTTCCAAGGGTATCACCTGATTTTACTTTTCTTGTTTTTAGACGCATATTTATTCTTCCTTAATAGTATCATCTGCCTCAGGTGGGAGCAAGACTTCTCGCGGTTTTGAGCCGTCACTAGGCCCTACTACACCACGTTCTTCTAGTGCGTCAAGTATTCTGGCAGCGCGTGCGTATCCCAGAGACAGTCTTCGCTGTAAAAATGTTGCTGATGCTTTTTGTGTTTGCCGTACTTCTTCTATTGCTTTTATCACGAGTTCATCATCATCCATGGATTCTCCTCCATTTGCTGTGCTTGCTTTCATGCCAGGAACAATGGTATTTACAGATTTTTTCTCAGTGACCGTTTTGTCGAATTCTTGTTCGTAGTTTTTTGCAAGAAAATTCACAACTCGGCTAATCTCTTTTTCGTCAATATAAACACCCTGAATACGCTTTGGTTTTGATAGTTTAGGGGAAGTAAATAACATGTCCCCTCTACCAATTAGCTTGTCTGCGCCAGAGGTATCAAGAATAGTTTTAGAATCCGCAGACGATGCGACAGCAAATGCAATGCGAGTTGGAATATTTGCTTTTATTAGTCCTGTTATAACATCTACTGATGGCCTTTGTGTTGCAAGAATCAAATGAAGTCCTACTGCACGTGATTTTTGTGCCAGTCTAATTATTGCTGCCTCAACATCATTAGAGGCCACTGACATTAAGTCTGCCATTTCATCTATAACAATTACGATATATGGCATCACTTCTTCTTTATGCGTTTTGTTGTATTCGTCTATACTCCTTTTTCCAACCGCAGCAAGTACTTGATACCGCCGTTCCATTTCGTTTATTGCCCACTTGAGTGCGTTCATCACTTTTTGCATATTAGTTATTACTGGGGTAAGAAGATGAGGAATCTTTCCATATCCTGACAGCTCAACATGTTTTGGATCTACCATGATAAATCGTAACTCGTGTGGCTGATTTTGATATAATAGACTAATTATCATTGTGTTTAAACAAACTGACTTTCCTGATCCTGTTGCACCCGCAACTAAAACATGGGGCATGGCTCCTAAATCTTCTAACCATGATCTTCCTGAAACATCTTTTCCAATCCCTACCATGAGATTTGATTTTCTCTTGCGATACGATTCGTCTTTTAATAACGTTTTTAGTTTAACCATTGCCACTGCTTTGTTTGGCACTTCAATACCTACAAGTGATTTTCCTGGAATTGGTGCTTCAATACGTATTGGATGTGCTGCTAGCGAGAGCGCAAGGTCATCTGAAAGTCCGCTTATCTTTGACAGCTTCACTCCCTTTGGTGGCTTTAATGTAAATTGAGTAATGGTTGGTCCTATAGTAATTTCTCCCATTTCAACTGGAATATGAAAACTTCCGAGAGTAGATTTAATTATTTTTTGTTTTTCTTTAACGTCTCCAGCTGTTGGTTTTCCTGTATAATCATCTAATAATGTTAACGGGATTTTCTTGCCGTCTCGTTTAGTTAAATTAGATAGAAATGATCCGCCAACTCCAACTGCTTTTGTTTCAAACTCAATATCTTCTTTTTCTACTTCTTCCTCCTCTTCTTCCTCCTCTTCTTCCTCCTCTTCTTCATATTCTCCCTCTTCACCTTCTTCTTCCACTTCTTCTCCAGAATTTTTCTTTCTTACTAAAGACAATAACGCCTTACCAA